>DASPMH010000665.1:0-13426 GCA_035627175.1 Terriglobales bacterium
GACGGACAGTGGGGTGTCGCCGACGTCGCCGACTGTGTTACCGGGGCGCAGTATCTCGCCGGGCGAGGACTGGTCGATTCGCAGCGGATGGCGATTCGCGGCAGCAGCGCCGGCGGCTTCAGCTGCTTGTGTGCGCTGACGTTCTGGGAGGTATTCCGCGCCGGCGCAAGTTATTACGGCATCAGCGATCTCGAGGCGCTGGCGCGCGACACCCACAAGTTCGAATCGCACTACACCGACCGCCTGGTCGGTCCGTATCCCAAGCGCCGCGATCTCTACCGCGAGCGTTCGCCGATTCATTCGGTCGAGCGGCTATCGGCGCCGCTGATCGTCTTTCAAGGGCTGCAGGACAACATCGTCCCGCCCGATCAAGCCGAGCGCATGGTCGAGGCGGTACGAGCCAAGGGCCTGCCGGTCGCCTACCTGACCTTTGCCGACGAAGGGCACGGCTTCCGCAATCCCGCCAACAGCAAGCGGGCGCTCGAAGCGGAGCTGTACTTCTACTCGCGCTGCTTCGGTTTCACCGCAGCCGACGAGCTCGAGCCGATCGCCATCGACAATCTCGCAGCCACGCCGTAGCGGCGCAGTGAGCCCCAGGCGTGCGCCCCTTTCCCAAAGGGCGGAGGCTTTCGCCGGCGAAAGCCTCAGCGCCGTAGGGGGATTTCTGCGAGTCGCCACGGCGCGACGCCGCGGCGCACCTGCCGCCATCTTCCACCTCCGCCGAAGCTACGGTGGACGAGAGCGACGGCAGCTACACGGATGATCGGTGCCCCCGCCCCCTCATTCGCCCCAGGTGTTGCCGACGCAGAAGCAGGCCGAGGCGGCGCTGCCGTCTTCGCGGCGAAAGACCTCGCAGGCAGCCTGGTCGCGGAAGATGTCGCCGCGGAGATTGCTGACCAGGACGACGCGCCGGGTCACCGGAATCGTCTGCGGTCGCGGATAGCTGAAGTAGCCCCAGGCGGTGCAGGGAATGACGCTGGCTAAGCGTACCCGCAGCGCGGCATTCTCGGCGGCGGCGCCGCGCAATTCGTTGGCGAGCTCGACCAGGCGATTCTCCAGGTCGGCGGCATGCGCCGCGTCGGCGTCCTGCGCTTCGCCGAGATCCTGAATGCGCAGCTGCAACCGGGCGATCTCATGGCGTAGCTCGGCGTTCTCCTTGCGCTGCTCGCGGCTGCGCTCGCGCGCCTTGTCGCGCGCGTCGCGGGCGGCGTTGAGGGCGAGGAAGAGATATTCGCTGCCTTGTAGATCGGTGCGCTCCGGCGGCGGCTGCGCCGAATCGCCGTGCTCGTGGTACTGGAAGTTGCGCTGGGCGCTGACCCAGTTGCCCAACACTGGATCCTGCAGCAGCAAGCGATAGCCGCCATCGCGCTCGAGCCGATCGGCTGGGATGGTGAAGGGCGAGCGTTGCTCGCCGAGATCGGCGAGCTCTTCGCCGACACGGCCGAGCTTGACCCGCATCGGCTGGGGGCCGTCCCAGTGGAGCGTCACCGGCGGGTCGACGACGGCATTCTCGTTGGGCACCAGCACGATCGGTCGGACGCGGCTGAGGACACTGCTGCGGAACAGGGTATCGGCAGCGAAAATCGCCACGCCGCACATCAGGATCGTCACCAGCGACCGGATCATCTGCGGCGGAATATAAGCAAGAGCGCCGGCGATTGATACTGCCGAACGGCCGGCGCGCTCGGAGAGCGCTACAGCTCTGGAGGGGCTACTGGACCGTGACGTCTTTGAGCAGGCCGAGCTCGTCGAGCACTTTGCCGGCGCCCATCACTACCGCGGTAAGCGGATCGTCGGCGAGCATGATCGGCAGGCCGGTCTCTTCGCGCAGCAGCACGTCGAGATTGCGCAGCAGCGCGCCGCCGCCGGCGAGAGTGATGCCTTTGTCGACGATGTCCGAGGCGAGCTCGGGCGGGGTGCGCTCGAGGGCGATGCGCACCGCATCGACGATCTGGTTGATCGGCTCGAGCAATGAGTCGCGAATTTCTTCGTCCGAGACCTCGACGGTCTTGGGAACGCCGGCGACCAGGTCGCGGCCCTTGATCTCCATCGTCTGGATTTCGTTGCCCGGGTAGGCCGAGCCGATGGTGATCTTGATCAGCTCGGCGGTGCGCTCGCCGATCAGCAGGTTGTACTTGCGCTTGATGTACTGGACGATCGCCTCGTCCATCTTGTCGCCGCCGACCCGCACCGACTTGGAGAACACCACCCCTTTGAGCGAGATCACCGCGACCTCGGTGGTGCCGCCGCCGATGTCGAGGATCATGTTGCCGGTCGGCTCGGTGATCGGCAGGCCGGCGCCGATCGCCGCCGCCATCGGCTCTTCGACCAGGTAGACCTCGCGCGCTCCCGCCGACTCCGCCGATTCCTTGACGGCGCGCTTTTCGACCTCGGTGATGCCGAAAGGGACGCAGATGATGATCCGCGGCCGCACCAGCGCCTTGCGGTTGTGGATCTTGCGGATGAAATAGCTGAGCATCGCCTCGGTGATGTCGAAGTCGGCGATGACACCATCTTTCAGCGGCCGGATGGCGACGATCGAGCCGGGCGTCCGGCCGAGCATCTTCTTCGCTTCCTGGCCGACGGCGAGGACACGGCGGCCGCCGCGGTTGTCCTTCTGGACGGCGACGACGGAGGGCTCGTTGCAGACGATACCCTCGCCCTTGACGTAGATCAGCGTATTGGCGGTTCCGAGATCGATCGCCAGATCGTTCGAGAACATGCCCAACAGGAAATCGAAGACCATGGAAGGCGCTGGGCTCTATAGGAATTCCCCAGGCAGGGCAAGGTAAAGGCCAACCGCGGCAACGACCTCCCTCTCGCTGTAGCGCGCACTCTGCGAGCGCGCCGTTGCGGCGCCGACAAACGGCGTGGCAGACATCGACCTGGTGCGCTCGGAGAGCGCGCCCGACAGCGAGGCCGCCGGGATTTGCCGCAAAGCGCTTTCGAAGTGGGCGCGGGGGCGGTAGGTTGCCCGCCCGATGCTCGACTTCTTCCGGCGAAACCGCGTGCTGGTCGCCTCGGCGGGGCTGCTGCTGCTGTCGCTGCTGCTGTCGGTCGGGGCGCGCGGCGGACGGCGCGATCCGGTCGCCGGCGTGGTGCTCGAGCTGATGCGGCCGCTGCAGCTGGCGGTCACCGGCGCGGTCGACGCCGCCACCGGCCTGTGGCGCAGCTACATCGCGCTGGTCGGCGTCACCCGCGAAAACGAGCTGCTGCGGCGGCGCATCCGCGAGCTCGAGCAGCAACTCGTCCACGGCGCCGAGATGCAGCTCGCCGAGCAGCGCCTCGACCAGCTGCTGCGCTTTCGCTCGACCTTCGCCGGCGACTCGATCGCCGCCCAGATCATCGGCCGGGACCCACTGCCGTGGTCGCGGACGGTCACGATCAACAAGGGCGCCAACGACGGCATCGGCAAGAATGCCGCGGTGCTCTCCAATCAAGGGGTCGTCGGCCAGACGATCGCCAACAGCTCCAACGCAGCGCGGGTGCTGTTGATCACCGACCACAACAGCGGCGTCGACGCGATCATCCAGCGCAGTCGCGCTCACGGCATCGTCAAGGGCGCGCTCGACGGCGGTTGCGTGATGAAGTATCTCGACCGCGAAGCGAGCGTCGAGACCGGCGATCTGGTCGTCACCTCCGGGTTGGATGGAATTTTCCCCAAAGGGATCGTCATCGGCGAGGTCACCGAGGTGAATCCAGGAACGCGCGGCCTGCTCAAGGAAGCGGAGATTCGCCCGAGCGCGCCCCTGGCGCAGCTCGAGGAAGTGCTGATCGTCACCCGCCCGGCGGTCGAGGAAATGCAGTAGATGCGCGCCGCCATTCTGCTCGCCTTGGTCACCATCCCGGCGCTGCTGCTGCAGACGACGATTCTGCCGCTGATCGCGATCGGCAACGCGACCCCCGACCTGCTGCTGATCATCTGTGTCTATCTCGGTTTGCATCTGCACTCGATCGCCGGCGCCGTCGGCGCCTTCGCCCTCGGCTATCTGCAGGACACCTTCTCCGGCGGCACCATCGGCCTCAATGCCTTCGCCATGTGCCTGGTGTTCACCGTGGTCTACCTGACCTCGCGCCGGCTGTGGGTCGACAATGCCGTCTCCAAGATCGTCGTCGTCTTCCTCGCCTCGCTGCTCAAGACGACGGTGATCCTGATGCTGGTGGCGCTGTTCGTCTCGGTCAAAGGGCTCGGCCAGAGCATGCTCGGCTACCTGATACCCGAGGCGTTGCTCGCCGCGGTATTCACTCCGGCGGTATTCGCCCTGCTGGCCCGCACCCAGGTGCTGACCGTCACCGAGGAAGAGTGATGGTGCCGTTGAGTCAGCGCGAAGTCCCGTACCGCCTGCGGCGGCGTTGGGCGCTCACCTGCGCCGGCTTCCTATTCGGCCTCGCGCTGCTCGCCGGACGGCTGTGGTACCTGCAGATTTTGCAAGGCGACGAGATGTGGGAGCTGTCGAAGAGCAACCGCATCCGGCTGCACCGCGTCGCCGCCACCCGCGGCCGGGTCGTCGATCGCTTCGGCCGAGTGCTGATCGATAGCCGCCCGTCCTACAATGCGGTGCTGGTGCGCGAGGACACCGACGACCTCGAAGCGACCCTCGCCAACCTCGCCGGCGCGCTGCAGCAGACCGCCGAAGAGCAGCAGGCGTTACGCAAGCAGATGAAAGGCCGGCCGCCGTTTGCCGAGATCGAGGTCAAGCAAAACCTCAGCTGGGCCGAGGTGGTCGCGATCGAGACCCGCCAGCTGTCGCTGCCGGGCGTCACCGTCAAGATTCGGCCGCGGCGCAGCTACCCCTACGGTGGCTTGCTCTCGCACCTGCTCGGCTACGTCGGCGAGACCAATGCCGGCGACCTCGAGCGCGACAAGCATTACCGGATGGGCGATCTGATCGGCAAAGCGGGTCTCGAGCAGTCCCTCGAAGAGAAGCTGCGCGGTCAGAACGGCGGCGAGCAAGTCGAGGTCGACGCCGTCGGCCGCAAGTTGCGGGTGCTGCGCGAAGTGCCGGAAACTCCCGGCAACACCGTTCAGCTGACCATCGACCTCGATCTGCAACAGGCCGCGGCGACGGCGCTCGGCGAGCGCGACGGCTCGGTGGTGGCACTCGATCCGAACAGCGGCGAGATTCTCGCCTACGTCAACTATCCGAGCTACGACCCGAACCTTTTCGCAGAGGGCGTGTCGACGGAAGACTGGCAGGGCCTGATCCAGAACGAGCACCGGCCGCTGAGCAATCGCGCCATCCACGGCCAATATCCGCCCGGCTCGATCTTCAAGATCATCGTCGCCGCCGCCGCTCTCGAGGAAGGCATCGTCAATCCCTTCTCCCGCATCTTCTGCCCGGGCGGTTTGCAGTTCGGCAACCACTACTTCCGCTGCTGGAACAAACACGGGCACGGCTCGATGAATGTCCACGATGCGCTGGTGCACTCGTGCGACGTCTATTTCTACCAGGTGTCGCAGCGGCTCGGCATCGAAACCATCGCACGCTACGCGCGCAAGTTCGGCTTCGGCGTGCCGAGCGGCTTGACCATAGGCCACGAGCGCACCGGGACCATCCCGGACACGGCGTGGAAGCGCAAGCACTTCAAACAACCCTGGTATGCCGGCGAGACGCTCTCGGTCGCTATCGGTCAAGGCTATGTGACGGCGACGCCGATGCAGATGGCCAACCTCGCCGCGGCGACCGCCGTCGGCAAGCGGATGCGGCCGCACTTCGTCCGCCAGGTGCAAAACTTCGACGGCTCGCACGGCGAGACCGTCGCTCCTGAAGTGATCGAAACCATCGACCTGCGCGATTCGACCTTCAACGAGATCCGCGCCGCGCTCCACGACGTCGTCAACACCAAGGCCGGCACCGGCAAGAAGGCGCTGCTGCCCAACGTCGCCGTCGCCGGCAAGACGCTGACCTCGCAGGTGGTACGCCTGCACAAGCAAGGCGCCAATCCCGCGACCATCCCCTGGAAACATCGGGACCATGCCGGCTTCGTCGCCTATGCTCCTGCCGATGCACCGGAAATCGCGGTGGCGGTGTTGGTCGAGCACGCCCTCGGCGGCGGCGGCACCATCGCCGCGCCGATCGCCCGCGAGGTGATCGACACCTTTTTCGACCTGCAAGAGAAACGTCAGGCTCCCGCTTATGCTCAAAATCGATCGGCGCTTGGTCGCGCATTTTGATTGGGCGCTGCTGACCTGCACCGTCCTGGTCGTCTCCTGCGGCCTGGCGACGGTGTTCAGCGCGACCTATTCCGAGGCGGCACCGTTCAGCGGCATCCTGCTGCGTCAAATGATGTGGGCGGGCGCGGGATTGGTGGCGCTGCTGCTGGCGCTGTCTTTCGACTACCACTGGCTCGAGCGCTACGGCTACTTCATCTATGCCGGCGCGCTGGTACTGCTGATCCTGACGCCGCTGATCGGCACCGCCGGCGGCGGAGCGCGCCGCTGGATCGCTTTCGGTCCGGTCAGCATCCAACCGTCGGAGTTCGCCAAGATTCCGGTGATCGTCGCCATAGCCGCGTACATTCACCGGGAGGTCGGCGACGATCCGATGCCGACGCGACTGTTGCTCGGGCCGGTGCTGTTGCTGATTCCGCCGGCACTGCTGGTGCTGAAGCAGCCCGACCTCGGCACGGCGCTGACCATCTGCGGCACCGCCGCAGTAGTACTGCTGGTCGCCGGCCTGCATTGGCGGCTGATCGCGGGGGTCGCGACGACCGCCGCGGTGGCGCTGCCGTTCTTGTGGCCGCTGCTGAAAGACTATCAGAAGCAGCGCATCTGGACCTTTCTCGATCCGCAGAGCGATCCGCTGGGCTCGGGCTATCACATCATCCAATCGAAGATCGCGATCGGCTCGGGAATGTTGTTCGGCAAGGGCTACCTGCACGGCACCCAGACCCGACTCAACTTTCTGCCGGAGCAGCACACCGACTTCATCTTCGCGGTGTTTGCCGAGGAGTGGGGCTTCGTCGGCGGCTTGGCGCTGCTCGGGCTGTACGGGGCGCTGCTGACCCGTTGCTTCATCGTCGCGGTGCGCGCCAAAGATAATTTCGGGCTGCTGTTGGCGAGCGGGCTGTCGGCGATGATTTTCGGACAGGTAGTCACCAACATGGGAATGGCGATGGGCGCGCTACCGGTGGTCGGTATCACTCTGCCGTTTTTCAGCTACGGTGGTTCCTCGATGTTGATCTCGATGATTGCCATTGGTTTGCTGATGAACATCAGCATGCGCCGTTTCACCTTCTGAGCTTCGCACCAAATGGCGCGCACACCACCGAGCCGCACTCGCCGCGACGATTACCTCGAAGGGCTCGCCGCCATCATCAAAGACCTGGGCGAATCCGATGTTCCACTCGGCGACGTCAAGATCGCCCACGGCGCTCTCGCCGAGATGGTGCAAGCGTTCAAGGTGTTCTCCAACTACCGCACCACCCGCAAGATCACCGCCTTCGGCTCGGCGAGAACCCAGCCCGGCGCGGCGGTGTTCGAGCTCGCCGAGCGTTTTTCGCGCGCGATCGCGGACCACGGCTTCATGGTGATCACCGGCGCCGGGCCGGGGATCATGGAAGCAGCGCAACGGGGTGCCGGGCGCGAGCGCAGCTTCGGCGTCAACATCCGCCTGCCGCACGAGCAGGGCGCCAACGCGGTGATCCTCGGCGACGTCAAGCTGATCAACTTCCGCTACTTCTTCACCCGCAAGCTCTTCTTCCTGAAGGAAGCAGACGCGGTGGTGTTGTTCCCCGGCGGATTCGGCACCCACGACGAGGGCTACGAGACGCTGACGCTGCTGCAGACCGGCAAGACCCGGCCGGTGCCGCTGATCTTGCTCGACCAGCCGGGTGGCACCTACTGGAAGGCTTGGCGCCAATACGTCGTCGAGCATCTGTTGCGCCGGCGGATGATCGATGAGGCCGATCTGGCGCTGTTCAACGTCACCACCGACGTCGACGAGGCGGTCAACGAGATCCTGCGCTACTACCACGTCTTTCATTCGATCCGTTACGTCGGCGATCTGCTGGTCATCCGTATCGAGCAACCGCTCGCGGAGGATGCGCTCGAGGGCTTGCGCCGCGACTTCCAGGACATCGTCGCCTCCGGCACGATCGAGCAGCGCGATGCCCTGCCGGTCGAGCAGGACGAGCCCGATCTGATCAACATGCCGCGCCTGGTGCTGCGCTTCGACCGCCGCAACTACGGCCGCCTGCGCACCCTGATCGACCGCATCAACGACGCCGGCTTCTGAGCGCTCCGGAGCCACGCCGGCTGTAGCGCGCTCTCCGAGCGCGCCAGCCGCGGCATACCAAGCCGGCTCAGAGAGCCGGCGCTACAGCCCAAGGGATCCGCTCGATGCGGGTTGCGTTGACGTTTCGAGACCCCTTGGCTAAGCGCTCGGCCATGCCGATCCCCGGCGCCGACCTGCGCGCGCAACATGCGGCGCTGCGGGCTGAGCTCGATGCCGCCGTCGGTCGCGTGCTCGCCAGCGGCTCGTTTGTGCTCGGTGCCGAAGTCGAGCAGTTCGAACGCGCCTTCGCCTCCTACTGCGGCGTCTCCCATGCCCTCGGCGTCGCCAACGGCACCGATGCGCTGATCCTGGCGCTGCGCGCGCTCCACGTCGGCGCCGACGACTACGTTGCCCTACCCGCCTTCACCTTCGCCGCTACCGCAGAAGCGGTGGTCCTCGCCGGAGCCAAGCCGCTGTTCGTCGACGTCGACGCGACCACGATGAATCTCGACCCCACCGCCTTGCGCGCGGCCTTCGCCGGAACCGCCAAGCCCATCCGCGCCGTCATCGCCGTGCATCTCTACGGTCGCCTCGCACCGATGACCGAAATCCTCGCCATCGCCGGCGAGCACGGGGCAATCGTCATCGAGGACGCAGCGCAAGCGCACGGGGCGCACAACCTACAGGGGCGCGCCGGCGGGCTCGGCCGCATCGGCTGCTTCAGCTTCTATCCGACCAAGAATCTCGGTGCCGCCGGCGATGCCGGTGCGGTGACGACCAACGATGCCGGCCTCGCCGCACGCATGACGATGCTGCGCGATCACGGCCAGCGCGAGAAGTATATCCACACCGTGGTCGGCATGAATTCCCGCCTGGACGCGCTGCAAGCCGCGGTGCTCGACGTCAAGCTGCCGCACCTCGACCGCTGGAACGCACGGCGCCGCGCCATCGCCGACCTCTATCGCGGCGAGCTCGCCGCGCTCGCCGCGCTGCGCCTGCCGGCGCCCGCAGCAGGGGACCACGTCTATCACCTGTTCGTCGTCCGCACCCCCCGCCGCGACGAGCTGCAGCGGCATCTCGCCGCCTGCGGCATCGCCAGCGCCATCCACTATCCGCGCACCCTGCCGCAGCAGCGCGCTTTCGCTCAGTCCGACTCGCCGGGTTATCCGCAAGCCGAAGCTGCCGCTGCCGAAGTGCTCGCCCTGCCCTGCTACCCCGAGCTCGGTGACGACGCCGTGCTCGAAGTCTGCGCCGCGATCCGACAATGGGACTCGAGACACTGATTCGCCGCCTGGCGCGCGCCCGGGTCCTGGTCGTCGGCGATCTGATGGTCGATCAGTTCGTCTGGGGCAAGGTCGATCGCGTCTCCCCCGAGGCGCCGGTGCTGGTGCTCCACGTCGACCGCGAGAGCTTTCATCCCGGCGGTGCCGGCAACGTCGCCTACAACGCCTGTGCGCTCGGGGCAGCGGTGACCGTCTGCGGAGTGATCGGCAACGACAGCAGCGGACGGCGGCTGCGCCAGCAGCTGCGCGGCGCAAACGTCGCTACCGGCGGTGTGATCGCCAGCACTGCCAGCATCACCAGCCGCAAGACCCGCGTCATCGCGCATCACCAGCAAGTGGTCCGCTTCGATCGCGAGCAGCGCCAGCACACCGCCGCGACGATCGCGCGCCTGTGCCGCTGGCTGGTGCGCCATGCCGGCGAGTTCGACGTGGTGCTGGTCTCCGACTATGGCAAGGGCGTGGTCACCCCTGAGACACTCGCGGCCATCGCCGCGGCCGGCGGTGCGCCGGTGGTCGTCGATCCGAAGAAAGCCAACTTCGCTCACTACCGCGACATTCTCCTGGCGACCCCCAATGCCCAGGAAGCCGCGGAAGCTGCCGGTGTCGAGATCGTCGACGACGCCAGCTTGCGCGCCGCCGGCGGGGCGCTGCTGCAGCGCTGGCGAGCCCAGGCGATTCTGATCACCCGCGGCGAGCACGGCATGGCGTTGATCCGCGCCGGCGGCGCGGTGCGACACTTGCCGACGGTATCGCGGCAGGTCTTCGACGTCACCGGCGCCGGCGACACCGTCGCGGCGGTCTGCGCCCTCGCCATCGCCGTCGGGGCCAAGCTCGAGGAAGCCGCCGAGCTCGCCAATCACGCCGCCGGCATCGTCGTCGGCAAGCTCGGCACGGCGACGGTCACCCCCGCGGAGCTGCGCCGCTCGCTAAGGCAGGGTAGAGAGGAGCTGCGACGAAGCCTTGGCGAGTTGTGAGGGCTAGGGAGGGGGCAAACAAGGGAGATAGGGAGATAGCGATGCGCAGCATGACCGGCTACGGCCAAGCGATCACCACACAAGGCAAACGCTCCTTCACCGTCGAGGTGCGCGCCGTCAACCAACGCTTCCTGGAAGTGAAGCTCAACATGCCGCGCGAGTATCTGCCCTGGGAGGCCGAGCTGCGCTCGCTGGTGCAAGAGAGCGTCGGCCGCGGCAAGCTCGATGTCAGCGTCGGCCGCGGCGGCCATGACGCCAGCCAGCCCCAGGTCGAGCCCAATCTCGAGCTGGCGGAAGCCTATCTGCGCGCCTGGACCGAGCTGCAGAAGAAGCTGGCGCTACCGGGAGAGATCGACATCTCCTTTTTGCTCAGCCGGCCCGACGTGATGCGGATCAGCGAGCAGCGCAGCGACCCCGCCCAGGACATTCCCGCGCTGCGCAGCGCGCTCGCCAAAGCACTCGAGGTCTTCAACCGCGACCGCGAGCGCGAAGGCAAGGTGCTCGGCCGCGACATGCTCAACCGCACCCGTCGCCTGCAACAGATCCAAAAAGAGATCGCCAAGCTCGCCAACTCGCTCAAACCCCAGATCGAGGCTCGCATGCGCCAGCGCCTCGACACCTTGCTCGACGGCCGGGAAATCAAGGAGGAGCGCCTGCTGCAGGAGGTCGCGCTGATCGCCGACCGCAGCGATGTCACCGAGGAAATCGTTCGCCTCGGCAGCCACCTGCAGACGCTGGCGAGCCTGCTGAAGAGCTCGGATCAGATCGGCAAGAAGCTCGACTTCCTGCTCCAGGAGGTCCACCGCGAGTTCAACACCATCGCCGCGAAGAGCAACGAGCTGACCGTCACCAACCTGACCATGGAGGCCAAAGCCGAGATCGAAAAGCTGCGCGAGCAGAGCCAGAACATCGAGTGAGCCGTCGGCGCCGCCGTACATTTCGTCCGTTATCGTCGCTGCGCGGTGATTGCTCGCTTGATCCTGGCACACGGCTTCGTAAGTATGTGCCGGCATGTTGATCACCATCTCCGGCACCCCAGGCAGCGGTAAAACGACCGTTGCCAAGCTGCTGAGCGCCCAACTGGGCGTGCCGCACGTCTACGCCGGCGACATATACCGCCAGGAGGCGCAGCGCCGGCAGATGAGTCTCGCCGAGCTCAATGCGCTGGCCGAGGCCGACCACTCGATCGATCGTGCCCTCGACGAGCGCATGGCCGCGTACGCTCGAGCCGGCGGCGTCGTGCTTGAGGGTAGGCTGGCCGCTTTCGTCGCGCGGCAAGAGAACGTCGGCGCGCTCAAGGTCTGGCTGACGGCGAGCGACGAGATCCGCGCCGACCGAGTCGCGCAGCGCGAGCAGCAGGATTCGCAGGCGGTGCTGGCGCAGAACACCGCCCGGCACTCTTCCGACGCCAATCGCTACAAGGCGATCTACGGCTGGGATCTCGATGACACCTCGATCTACGATGTCATCATCGTCACCGACGAGCGCCGGCCCGAAGACGTCGCCGCCGAGCTCAGCGCCGCCGCCCGGGAATATTTCAGCAGCGAGGAGCTGCGCACGCCCACATGAATCTCGAGGGCTTGATCGACCGAGTGCGGCGCTATGATGCCGCCGCCGACGTCGATCTGATTCGCCGCGCCTACGACTTCTCCAACAAGGTTCACAAAGGCCAGAAACGCCAATCCGGCGAGCCCTACTTCACCCATCCGGTCGAGGTCGCCGGACTGATCGCTGAGCTCAAGCTCGACGTGCCGAGCGTAGCCACCGCCCTGCTGCACGACACCGTCGAAGATACGCTGACCACGCTCGACGAGATCAAAGCGATGTTCGGCGACGAGGTCGCCTCGCTAGTCGACGGGGTCACCAAGATCAGCCAGATCACCTTTCGCACCCGCGAGGAAAAGCAGGCGGAGAACTTCCGCAAGATGGTGATCGCGATGGCGCGCGACATCCGCGTCATCCTGATCAAGCTCGCCGACCGGCTGCACAACATGCGCACCCTCGACGCTCTCCAGCCGGAGCGGCAGAGCGCGATCGCGCAAGAGACCCTCGACATCTACGCCCCGCTGGCGCACCGCCTCGGCATCTACTGGGTCAAGAGCGAGCTCGAGGACAATGCGCTGCGCTACCTCCAGCCCGAGGTCTACCATCAGCTCAAGCGCAACATCGCCAAACGCAAGGCCGAGCGGGCCAAATACATCCAGGAGGTGATCACCATCCTCAAGCGCCGCTTCGACGCCAACGGCATCGAAGCGGAGATCAGCGGCCGGCCGAAGCACTTCTACTCGATCTACCAGAAGATGCAGGCGCAGAATCTGCTCTTCGAGCAGATCTACGACCTGATCGCCTTCCGCGTCGTCGTCGACACCTTGCCGGAATGCTACGCCGCGCTCGGCGTCGTCCACGCCGAGTGGAAGCCGGTGCCGGGGCGCTTCAAGGATTACATCGCGGTGCCGAAGGCGAACGGCTACCAGTCGCTGCACACCACGGTGATGGGCCCGTACGGCCAGCGCATGGAGGTACAGATCCGCACCCACGCGATGCACCGCGTCGCCGAGGAGGGCATCGCCGCCCACTGGCGCTACAAGACCCGCACCACCATCGGCACCGAGGACGGCGAGCAGTTCACCTGGCTGCGCCACCTGCTCGAATGGCAGCAGAACGCCCAGGACCCGCAAGAGTTCATGCTGTCGGTCAAAGAGGACCTGTTCAGCGAAGAGGTCTACGTCTTCACGCCCAAAGGCGAGCTGCTCAGCTTCCCGGAAGGCTCGACGGCGGTCGATTTTGCCTATCGCATTCACTCGGAGGTCGGCGAGCATTGTGCCGGCGCCCGGGTCAACGGCCGCATCGTGCCGTTGCGCTATCAGCTGCACAGCGGCGACACCGTCGAGATCATCACCACCGGCCACCAGACGCCGAGCAAGGACTGGCTCAGCTTCGTCAAGACCAGCCG
>DASPMH010000666.1:0-3450 GCA_035627175.1 Terriglobales bacterium
GGGGACCTTGCCATCCTCGGCGCGTCTTCCTTTCGGGCACCAGCCGCCGTGCGGGATGCCCAGTGCGATCGCTGCATCGAGGCCTCCGCGGTCGGCGCCGGTCTGAGCGCCGGAGACGATCTTGGAGACGATCGCCTTCACGTCACCGCTTCTTTGACCGGGACGGCGCAGGCCGGCGCTTTGAGCCGGTTCTGATCTCATGCAGTCGCTGCATCAGCTCGGCGGCCTGTTGCTGGACAGTCTCGACGTCTGTCCCATTCGCCTCGGCACAGTGCTTCTCCGCCTCCTCGATCGTGTCGTAGACGGCAACGACCTTGCCTCGCCCGTCGATGACGATCCCCTGGTTGAGCACCATGAAGGCCTCCGCGTCGATTCGAAGCGGAAGAGCCGGTCGACCCGCGGCGATCCTCTCAACCTCGGCAGTGAGGGTTCCGACCGTCTCGAGCGCCGTTGGAAGCTCGCGGCTGTTCAGCCGCTCGAGCCAGTCGGCCGCGCGACGAAGGGCGTCGACGAGATCTATGCGCTGTTGGTGAAGGGTCGCTGTGCCCCCGTAAGGCGATGTCGATTCCGACATGCCGATAGCGCTACCCGCCGAGTTCGGCCGGCGTCAACACGGGTCGACGATGGTGCGAACGACCGCCCACTCCGGCCGACAAGACCGCGTTGCATGCCGACATAGCGGGCCTCGGCTCTGCGGCTCATTCGGCGAAGAACTCACCCTCTGGGGTCAGGAAAGCCCACGGTAGAACGTACGTTGGGTTATGAGCCATTTCGTATGGAACTCTGAACCAACCCCGCGAATGGGCTTCGACCGCAGCGGAGTTTAGGCGCCGGGGTCCCCAGCCAAGCTCCTTGTCGCATTCGGCAGCGTCAAAGTTCCGCGTAGCTCGTGAGAGCCGACAGAGTTCCTGTCCATCGGCTTGCGGGTCCCACGGCTGGAAGATGGCGTCGGTACGGGCAAAGAACTCTTGATCGGGTCCGATGGCGGCGAAACCCTCGGGCGAACACGCGTCTTTTTGCAAGACGATCAGACGGAGGCGCTCGAGCTCGTGCACGACCGCGCGCATCTCGTCGACGGGCGAGGCAGCCGCACCTTCCAGGAGAGCGATCAACGCACTTCGACCGATCGACGGATCCCACGATCGGCCGAGTTCCGACTTGTGTTGAGCGCCTTGAGGATCACCATGCACGACCGGGCGCGTCGCAGGCCCGGCAGAGGGCAATCCTCGCCCAATCCGATATCCATGGCTACCTCGATCAACGAAGCAAGCGTCTCCTCATTACGGCGTAGGCGCTCAAGGAGTGCTGCGATATTGCTCTCGACCCTCGAGGTTCGCGCATCGGCAGCCCAGTTGTCTATCAGACGAACGATAGGCCCGCCCGCATACGGCACAAGAGAAAGAGCCGTAAGCGCCGCCTCACGTGAGCCGCTTCGCCAGTCCATGTGTCCTCCACCGATCCCCTTCGGAGCTCTTCGAGCGCTGGTGGATCTCAGACCTCAGCCTGAAGCTCCTCAGAAATGGCGTCCAGGAGCGGCTCGAGTGACTCGAGCTGGAACTGCCGCCGTACCCATGCTTCGCGCGCGGCCGGGTCTTCTTGGATCCGCTTCTCGATCGCGAGCGTCTCCTTGTACTCCTTTGCGGCGGCCGCCATCGTCCAATGCGTGTTCAACCCGAGCTGCTCGATCTCCGCCCGGATCTCGGCAAGATCAGCCCGGAAGAACTCCTTACGGTGATTCACCTTGTTCACCTGCTTTAGGACGAAGTGGTTGTGCAGGCGGTGCTCGAGGGCGGGGGCGTCATCCGCGAAGATCATCGCGTGCACATCGAACTCGAACGGGACGCTCGAATCCCCGAGCTCCCGGATCCGGTCGAGCGGCTCAAGGCGGCGTGTGAGGCCGATCTTGTAAACATCCTCGCCGAGTGAGCCGACGTTCGAGATGACGTAAACGTGCCCGCGCTTCGTCTGCTGCGCCATGGAAAGAGCCCGTTGGTTCTTCTCTTCTGCCTGCCGGAGCCGCTCTGCAAGCTCAGCGAGTTGCTGCTCGTACTTGCTGCGCTGCTCATCGGTTGCCTTTGCAATCTGCTGCTCGGCCTTCTCCATCGCGCGCCGAAGCACGTCCTCTTCCTTGGCAGCCTCCCGAAGGGTCCGCTCAATCTCTCGTCGCGCCTTCTCCTCTTCGCGCAGTTGCTCTTTGATTCGGCGCTGCTCCTCGCGCTCCTCGAGCTTGAGCTGCTGAGCGATCGCCGCCCATTTCAATTCCTCCAAGCGCGCCTCGAGATACACTTCGGTGATCCTGGCCTCTCGAAAGGCCTTGCCGTTCATGTTCACGAGCGTGAACGCGTCACGAATCTCCTGAGCGAGGGTCCCGGCGTTGTCACTCTTCACGCGCGAGAGGATCGAGTCGACCTTCCCATTGAACGCGTCGATCACGAACGTGATCGCGGTGGTGCGACGGTTTGCCTCGACATACTCGCAGGTGGCAGCGCTGCCGTTCCGGATCATGGCACGGCTCATATCTCGAGCCGACTTCAGCGACTTGCCGGCATCGGTGTAGCCGAACTCGTCGGCGAGCTCGTCGAGCATACTGTGAGCCGGGATGATGTACTGATCACCGTACCCCTCGACGATGTTCTTCATCGCCTGAGCGGCGCGCTCGTAGAGGTCTGCATTCTTCAAGGCGTCGAATGCCTTTCCCGCGATCTCTTCGGCGCGCCTGTTCGCGTCAGCGATGATCTTGGTCGCGTTGGCCGAGGCGGCATCAACGACTCTCGTGGCCTCGTCGCGTGCCGCCTTCGCCCTCTCGCGTGCTTCGGACAAGGTGCGAAGAGCCTCGGCAGACGTCTTCGCGCGCTCGCCTTGAGCATCGGAAAGAATTGCCCTCGCTGCCGCCTCGGTGTCGAGGATTCCTCGAAATCGAGCGAGTTCCGCGTTCTCCGCCGCCGTGGCTCGCAATTGCTCTTGGAGTTGTTCGAGATCGAGCCGCAGGCGGGCAGACTCCCGCGCGCGCAGAAAGACCTGAACTGCGAGGGCGACGATAATTGCAGCGGCGACAGCGCCGGCAAATCCTATTGTGGTAGTGTCCATTGCTCCCCCAGCGCTTCACCCCGCGTGGTGCCAAGGAGGCCGAAGCTCAGTTGCTACGCGATTACTGCGGATCGACGACACCGGTCAACGGATCTGCCGCCAGCGCTCGTGGCACACAGAGCAGACGATCGGCGCGGCGACGTCGGCCAGGCCGGCGAACAGCGCGTCGGTCATGCGTAGCAGCTCGGGGTCGAGTTCGGGATCGCTCAAGAGGATCGACGCGCGGAGGTCGGGCGGAATCAGAGTCGACGAGTGCGGGATGTGGAAGACAGCGCTTTGCATTGAGGTGGAAGGTGGCACGGCCGCGGGTAACGCGAACCGTGCCTACGCGCCTAAGGGCTCTGGTATACGCCCCGAGGGGGG
>DASPMH010000667.1:0-2218 GCA_035627175.1 Terriglobales bacterium
TCACCCAGCGCTTGCAGGCCTCGGGGTTGCTCCCATCCATGGGCAGCGTCCGCGTCTGCTACGACAATGCTATGATGGAATCATTTTGGAGCCGCGTGCAGGTGGAGCTACTGGACCGGAAGCGGTGGAGGACTAGAGTCGAGCTGGCCAGCGCGCTATTCGAGTACCTAGAGATCTTTCACAACCGGCAGCGTCGTCATTCGGCGCTTGGCATGCTGACACCGGTAGAGTTCGAGATTCGGTATCCGTTCGGTCTGACCCGTTCGCCGACGGCGAGCGACGGCATCCGTGCAGATGAGCGACGGCTGTCAGAGCGGGTTCCAGAGCGTAGGCGGGAGAGAGCTTATCCGGTGGCGCGCTGAACCGCGGCGGGCTTGCTCTGGTTCATCGTAGCGCCGCGAAAGATGTTGGCGGCAAGCGTGGCCTGCACCGCCGGCAGCGCCGAAGTCGCGTTCCAGTTGACCGGCGCCAGCTCCAGCACCCGGGGACGTGGCCAGCCCGGGAGCAAGCACAGCAAGTCTCGCAGGTAGGCCCACGGCTCGATCCGGTGCATGGCGCAGCTTGCCAGCAGCGAGACGAAGATCGTGTTGGCCTTTGCGCCGTCTTCGGAGCCGACGAACAGCCAGTTCTTCCGGCCGACGGCCTGGCGGCGAAGATTGCGCTCGGAGAGGTTGTTGTGAATGGGCAGGCGCGGATCTTCCAGGAAGCGCGCCAGGGCCTGCTTCTGGTTGGTCACGTAGCCGATGGCCTCGGCAAGCGGCGATCCCTGCAGAGCCTCCTGGCGGTGAGCGTCGCACCAGGCGTAGAACCACTCCAGCGCCAGGGCCGACTTCTCCTGCCGTACCGCCGCTCGCACGTGCGGCGGCGCGCCCTCGATGCTTCGCTCGATCACGAATAGCGCCTGGATGCAGTCCATGGCCGGACGCACGATCTGCGGATCGATCTGCAACGCCCGCAGGATGTACTGCCGTGCGTGGCTCCAGCAGCCGACCTCGGTGGCGTGGTTGTCGCGGTAGATGTGGTCGTAGACGCTGTGCGCGTCGGCGACGACGTAGCCGCTATAGTTGCGCAGCAGCGAGTCGACGGCGGCCCCGTCGTGGATCATCGAGAACTGGAACAGCACGTGGCGGCTTGGCGCAACCAGTACCCAGAAGTGCCCGCGCTTGCAGCGGCCAGGGTGCTGCACCAGCACGCCGGTGGAATCGGTGCACAGATAGGGAGCCTCGAGCGCATCGGCGTGCATCGCATCCACCAGCGGCGCGGCGAGCTCGGCAAGCTCGGTGTGCCAGTTGCACAGCGTCGAGCGCGACAGCTCGATGCCCTCGCGCCGGTAGATGCTCTCCTGGCGCGCCAGCGGAAGATGATCCTGCCAGCGCTTGACGATCGTGTCGGCCAGCAGGCCGGGGCCGGCGGTGCCGCGCACGATCGGAAGCTCGGGCGCAGGCGCCACCAGAACCTGACTTTGCAGCGCGCCCTTGTCGGTCTTGCGGATGAACTTGGGCCGTATCACCTCGACCACGACCAGCGATGCCGGCCGCCGCTCGATCACCTCGCGGCGGTCGGTGCCGATCTTTTCGAACGCATCCAGTCCCTCGCGCTCGACCTCGGGCGGCAGCACCTCGATGGGAACGCGCGGCAGGTGCTCGGGGAAGGGCCGGCGCACCGGCTTCTTGCGCGTATGCTCGGCGACGATCTGCTGCGGCTCGGGCGCCTGTCTTGCCTGCTCGCCCAGCACCAGGCCGAGCACGCCAAGCGAAAGCTGGCCCTCGCTTGCCAGGACAGGGCCGGCATGGTGACCGATCAGGCCGCGCTTGAGACGCTGGTTCTCCTCGCGCAGGTACATGGCCAGCTTGCGGTACTCGTCGCGCTCTCGCTCGACCTGCGAAAGACGGCTCTCCAGATCAGCGACTTTCGACAGCAGCGCCTCGTAGCTCTTGTCGTCAGCCTGTGCAGCGCCGCTCACGCATCGGAGTTTGCCAGAGAGGACGACGGCGAAGCAACGAGCGACAGATGTCGATGTGCATCGTTGCGCGTGTTTTTCGAACGACGCGCGGCATTGCGCGGCGCGCTATCGATGCCGGCGATCATCCTGGCCAGAGCCGCCGCGTCGATACACACGCAGCCGCCTGCTGCATTCGGCACGGGCAGCTCGAAGCACGCTCGGTGGAAGCGCTTGTAGAGAAGGCAGTAGCCGTTGCGGTCGTACCACAGCACCTTC
>DASPMH010000668.1:0-2949 GCA_035627175.1 Terriglobales bacterium
ATCGCGCCGACCGATCTCGCCGGCATCCGCTTTCTGTTCATCCACCGCATCGATCGGCCGCCGCTGCAGTACATCAAGGTCGCCGCGGCGCGCCGGCATGTCCTGGTCAGCGACCAAGTGCGCAACCAGCCGTTCCTCGATTCAGCGTTCGCGGTCGCCGATGTGATCGAACCCGAGCTCGATGCCTTCGTTTACCGCCTCGTCGGCGAAGGGCAGATCGAGGGCCGCCTGTGTCAGTTCATCGAAGCCGTGCCCAAAGACCGTAGTCGTCACCCTTACGGCAAGACGGTGGTGGCGATCGACCCGGTCGATCATCTGATCTTGCGCCGCGAGCTTTATGACGACACCGGCACCTTGTTGAAGGTCAACATCGCCGAGAGCATCGAGAAGATCGAAGGCAACTGGATCGTCCGCCGCAATCGCATGAAGAGCCTCGACGACGGTCGCAGCTCACTGCTCGAGGTGAGAGAAATCAACTTCCGCGTCGCGCTCGCCGATCAGATGTTCCGCCCCGAATATCTCGTTCGCTGAGGCGTCGCTCGCCGCCAAAAAGCTGTTGCAGTATCTTTGGAATACTGCGAGAGGCACGGATTGGGTACGCCACGCCGATGCCTCGCAGCACTAACTCCAGTACTCGCAAGCGCTCGCAAAGCGCCGCGCCGATGCTCAGTCCGGGTCAGATCTTCTGCCCGATCGGCCGCGCCCTGGATGTCCTCGGCGACCGCTGGACCCTGGTTTTGGTGCGCCAGCTGCTCGCCGGCCCACTCGGCTTTCAGGAGCTGCGGGTACGCACCGGCATCGCCCCGCGCGTCCTGTCGAGCCGGCTGCGGCGGATGACCGCCGATGGCTTCGTCGAAGGCATTCGCAACGGCAGTCGGGCGAGCTACCGCCTGAGCGACAAAGGAGCCTCGCTCGAGCCGATCATCACCGCCATCGCCCGATGGTACCTGCGCCAAGGGCTCGACGACCTCAACGTGGACGCGAGCCGCTTCAGCGCGACCTCGGCGCAATCGGTCCTCGAGTCGCTTCCCTACCTGCTGCGTGAAGACCGCACCGCCGGCGTCGATCTGAGCTTCGAGATCCGTCTGACCGGTCTCGGCGGGGGAGTATGGACTGTCACCATCCGTAACGGGGCGTGTCAGGTGCGCCCGGGTTTCGCCGACCGGGCGCAGGTGCGTTACACCGCCGATGCCCGAGTCTGGTGTGCCGTGGCCCTCGGCATCACCGACCCGCGTCAGATCTACCGTCAGGGACTGATGACCAAAGACGGCGGTCGCGAGGCGCTCGATTACTTCTTCCATCAGATCGCCCGAGGCGCGCCGAACGGCGCAACGCCGAAATCCAAGAAGAAAGCAAAACACGAAAGGATCACTGCATGATTTCCTTTGCCCTGACGCAAGAACAAGAGACGGCGCGGGAGGCGATGCGCAACTTCGCCGCCGACGTGCTCCGTCCGGCGGCACGCGAGCACGACGAAGCATCGACGTTGCCGGAAAGCTTCCTCGCCCAAGCTTGGGAGCTCGGGCTGGTGCCGACGCAGCTACCGGAGACCGTCGGCGGTTACGGCGAGGCGCGCTCGCCGCTGACCAATGCGATCGTTCTCGAAGAGCTCGCTTACGGCGATGCGACGCTCGCCTTGGCGGCGATCGCACCGGCGGCGTTCGCTTATGCGATCGCCGACCAAGGCACCGACGAGCAAAAGCGGGCCTACCTGCCGGCGTTTTGTGGCAGCAACTTCACCGCCGCTGCCGTCGCCATCGCGGAGCCTTCGCCCGGTTTCGACGTTGCGGCGCCGCAAACCCGCGCCGAGCGCGGCAAGGACGGCTACCTTCTCACCGGGCGCAAATGCTTTGTCGCCTTTGGCGACCGCGCCGAGCACTTGCTGGTTGCGGCGCGCTGCAACGGCCGCAGCGATCTGTTCCTGGTGCCGCGTGGGGCGGCGGGGCTGAGCGTCTCGGCGACAGAGAAGAATCTCGGGCTCAAGGCTCTGCCAACCGCGACCATCGAGTTGGACGGGGTGCCCATACCGTACGGCAATCGCCTCGGCGGCGATGCCGGTGCCGACGTTCAGCGGGTGGTCGATCACAGCCGGGTCGCGCTGGCCGCGGTGTTGACGGGCTTGTCACGGGCGGTGCTCGACTATTGCCTGCCTTACACCAAAGAGCGCGTCGCCTTCGACGAACCGATCGCCCAAAAGCAATCGATCGCCTTCCGCCTGGCCGAAATGCACATGGAAACCGAATGCTGCCGCTGGATGACGTGGAAGGCCGCGAGCCAGCTCGAACAAGGTCTCGAGGCGACGCGCTCGGCACATCTGGCGCGCTTGTTCGCCGCGGAGAAGGCGATGTGGATCGCCGACAACGGCGTGCAGTGCCTCGGCGGCCACGGCTTCATTCGCGAGCATCCGGTCGAGATGTGGTACCGCAACGCTCGCACGCTAGGGGTGCTCGAGGGCGTCATCGCCGTCTGAGCCGCTGCCAAGAAACGGAGAATAGCTATGATCAATTTCGAGCTCGGTCCTAACGACAAGCGCATCCTCGACGCGGTTCGCAGCGAATCGCTGATCGCCCGCAAGTACGCTCGCTACTACGACGAGAACGAGCACGAGTTTCCGCCCGACAAGCTCGACGAGGCGAAAGACCATCCGAGCTTCATGAATCTCTTCGGCCAGCACGGCTCGGGGGATTCCAGCATCAACGTGATCAGCACCCTGGTGGCGATGGGGCAGACCTGGGGCGACTACTCGGTGCGCTTGCGCCGGCAGGAGCGCGGCCTGGGCAATTCCGCCCTGCAAGCCGCGGGTACCGAAGAACAGAAAAAGAAGTGGGGCCATTTGATCCTGGCGATGGCGATCACCGAGCCGGGCTGCGGCTCCGACCCCTCGCGCGTCACCACCACCGCGGTGCTCGACGGCGACGAGTGGGTGATCAACGGCGAGAAGATCTTCGT
>DASPMH010000669.1:0-2925 GCA_035627175.1 Terriglobales bacterium
CTACACCTACGCCTATGCGACCCTCGGCGAGCTGTTCGCGTGGATCATCGGCTGGGATCTGGTGCTGGAGTACGCCGTCGCCTCGAGCACGGTCGCGCACGGCTGGTCACATTACCTGCTGTCGTTCTTGAAACTGTTTGGCATCGTGCTGCCGATGGCGTGGACCAATAATCCCATCGATTTCGATCCGGCGACGCAATCTTGGATATGGACCGGGGCTTACTTCAACCTGCCAGCGGCACTGATCGTATTGCTGATGACGACGGTGCTCGTCCTCGGCATTCGCGAGAGCGCTCGCTTCAATGCCGCCATGGTGATCATCAAGGTAGCGGTGGTGCTGCTGGTGATCGTACTGGGAGCGCAATACATCGACACCGCCAACTGGGATCCGTTCCTTCCCTACGGCATGGAGGGTACATTCCGCGGCGCGGCCTATGTCTTCTTTGCCTATATCGGCTTCGATTCGGTCTCGACCCACGCCGAGGAAGCTCGCAACCCCCAGCGTGACGTACCGATCGGCATCATCGTTTCGCTGACGCTCTGCACCGTGCTCTACATCCTCGTCGCCGGAGTGCTGACCGGGATGGTGCCCTACAACGAGATCGACCTGGACGCGCCGGTGGCGCAGGCTTTCGCCAGCCGCGGTCTGCACGTCGCGGTTTTTCTGATCTCGACCGGCGCCCTGGTCGGCATCACCAGCGTCCTGCTGGTCCTGATGTTGAGCCAGGCGCGCGTGCTGCTGGCGATGGCACGCGACGGTTTGATCCCGCGCAGCTTCTTCGCTGCGGTCCATCCTCGCTTTCGCACCCCGCACAAGGCGACGATTTTGACCGGCGTCATCGTCGCGGTCATCGCGGCGCTCTTCCCACTCAAGATCCTCGCCGACCTGGTCAACATCGGCACACTGATGGCCTTCGTAATCGTCTGTGCCGCGGTAATGATCATGCGCCGTACCCATCCCCACCTGCACCGTCCTTTCCGCACACCGCTGGTGCCGTTGCTGCCGGTGCTCGGTATGCTGAGCAATCTGACGATGATGTTTTACCTTGGCTGGCAGAATTGGCTTCGCCTCGGCACCTGGCTGGCGCTCGGTATGGTCGTCTACTTCTTCTACGGCCGCCACCATAGCCGGCTGCGCCAGACGCCTGAGACTCCTGCTTGAACCGTGTCCCATGGCTGGCGAGCACCGCGACCCGGTATGTGGCATGTCCGTCAAGGAGAGCAGCCCGCATCGGCTGACGCACCAAGGTACGGACTACTTCTTCTGTAATCCTCGCTGCCGCGAAAAGTTCGCAACCTCACCGGATACGTATCTCCGCCCGCCCGCGACACCGCCGCGCACTTCGGCTGCGACGGACGCGGCCACTTCCTACATCTGCCCAATGGATCCGGAAGTGCGGCAGAGCACTCCCGGAGCTTGTCCCAAGTGCGGTATGGCCCTCGAGCCGGAGACGCCGTCGCTGACGAGGCCACAGTGGAGCTGCCCGATGCACCCCGAGGTGGTCAGCGACCAGCCCGGCAGTTGTCCGATCTGCGGCATGGCGCTCGAAGCGACCACTCCTGCCGCGGACAATCCCGAGCTGCGGGACATGTCGCGCCGACTCCGCATCGCCGTCGCCCTGACCCTGCCGCTATTTGCCATTGCCATGGGTGACATGTTGCCGAGTCATCCCTTCTCCCGTGTGCTGTCTTCGCGCGGACGCGGATGGCTGGAGCTGCTGCTCGCAACCCCGGTGTGTCTCTGGGCCGCGCGTCCCTTCTTCGAGCGCGCCGTAGCGTCGGTGCGCAATCGCAGCTTGAACATGTTCACTCTGATCGGACTCGGGGTTGCGGTCTCCTACGGATACAGCTTGATCGCGGTGTTGCTGCCCGGGCTATTTCCGCCTTCGTTGCGTTCGCACGGCGGCGAGGTCGGGCTGTACTTCGAGGCCGCCGCGGTGATCGTTACCCTGGTCCTGCTCGGGCAGGTTCTCGAGCTGCGTGCCCGCAGCCGCACCGGCGCGGCGATCACGCAACTGCTCGGCCTCAGCCCGACCACGGCGCGCCGTTTGACCGCCGGCGACACTGAAGTCGACGTCGCCCTGGCGGAGGTCCGCGCCGGCGACCGCTTGCGGGTGCGCCCGGGCGAAAAGATTCCGGTCGATGGTGTGGTGCTCGATGGAACGAGCAACGTCGAAGAGGCGATGGTGACCGGCGAGCCGCTGCCGGTCAGCAAGGGTCCGGGCGATCGTCTGATCGGCGGCACCGTCAACCTGCACGGTGCCTTGATCATGCAGGCCGAGCGGGTCGGCAGCGACACCCTGCTGGCGCGCATCGTCGCACTGGTCGCCGAGGCGCAGCGTAGCCGCGCTCCGATTCAGCGCTTGGCCGATGTCGTCGCCAGCTACTTCGTGCCCGCGGTGATGGCGATCGCCGCTCTGACGTTTGCGGTATGGCTTACGGTCGGGCCGGAGCCGCGCCTCGCCTACGCGATGGTCAACTCGGTTGCAGTGCTGATCGTCGCCTGTCCGTGCGCTTTGGGACTGGCGACGCCGATGTCGATCATGGTTGCCAGCGGGCGTGGCGCTCAGCTGGGTGTGCTGTTCAAGAATGCCGCAGCGATCGAGCGCCTGCGCGACGTCGATACGCTCGTCGTCGACAAGACCGGGACTTTGACCGAAGGGCGCCCGCGAGTCAGCAGCATCGAGGCGACCGGCGGATCGGACGGCGAGGTTCCGCTGCTGGCGCTGGCTGCATCGCTCGAGCGCGCGAGCGAGCACCCTCTCGGCTTGGCGGTGGTTGCCGCAGCGGAGGAGCGTAGCCTCGAGCTTCAGGCGGTGCGGAACTTCGAATCGCAGACCGGCATGGGGGTGCGGGGGCAGGTCGGCGACCGCGAGGTGGCCCTTGGCAACCGCGCCTGGATGAATCGCCTTGCTGTTGCCATTC
>DASPMH010000670.1:0-2001 GCA_035627175.1 Terriglobales bacterium
CTCGGAGAGCGCGCGCTACAGCTTCGCGGATTAGCCGAGCACTACTACCTCGACCTCGCCCTGCTTGTCGTTCACCTCGACGGCGGCGCCGCGGCGGGTTCTGAGGATGCTGACCTCGACGCAGGCGCCGCCGACGCGCAGGTTGCGGATGTCGAGCCGGTTGAGCCACGCCGGCAGGGCGACGTCGCGGAAGACGATGCGGCGCTCCCAGCCCTGGACGTTCAGGCGCAGCACCGCTTGCAGCAACTGGAAGACGCTGCCGGCAGCCCACGCCTGCGGCTTGCATGCGACCGGGTAAGGCGCGGGCTGGTGCTGGTGGCGGCGCGGAAAGCCGCAGAAGAGCTCGGGTAGGCGGCGGTTGTCGAGGCTCAGCGCGGCATCGAATAGCCCGGTGATCACCCGGCCGGCGCGTTCCCCTGCGCCGTAGTTGGCGAATCCGGCGGCAATCATCGAGTTGTCGTGCGGCCACACCGAGCCGTTGTGATAGCTCATCGGGTTGTAGCGCCTTGCCTGCGACGACAAGGTGCGGATGCCGAAGCCGCAGAACATGTCGTCGGCCATCAACCGCTCGATCAGCTGGCCAGCCCGCTCCGGCTCGATCAGGTTGGTGTAGAGGCAGTGCCCGGGGTTGGAGCTGACGACGCGGCAGGGCTTGCGCTCGCGGTCGAGAGCGAGCGCGAAAGTGGCTTCCTCGTCGACCCAGAAATCGCGGTGGAAATTGTGCTTCAGGTGTTCGGCCTTGCTCTCCCATTCGCGCGCTTCGCCGTGGTGCCCGAGCCGCCGCGCCACGTTGGCGAGACCGCGCCGCGCCGCAAAGATGTAGCCCTGCACTTCGGCGAGCGCGATCGGCGGATCGGCGAGGCGGCCGTCGGCGTGGTGCACGGCATCGTGCGAATCCTTCCAGCCCTGGTTGACCAGACCGCGGGCGGTCGCGCGCGAGTACGAGATGTAACCCTCCGCATCGCAGCTGGCGTCGATCCAGCCCATCGCTGCGGTCGCCGCCGGCCATAGCTCGAGGGCGAGCTCGAGATCGGCGGTACGATCGACGTACTCGGCGAGCAACATCAAGAACAGCGGGGTGGAATCGACACTGCCGTAGTAGCGACCGAAGGGAACCTCACCGAGCGCCGCCATCTCGCCGTGCCGCAGCTCATGCAGGATCTTGCCGGGCTCTTCGTCGCGCTCGGCGTCTACCTCCTTCCCTTGCAGCGCGGCGAGCGTCCGCAGCGCGCCGGCGGCCAACTCGGGCGAGAACGCCAGCGTCTGCATCGCGGTGATCAGTCCGTCCCTGCCGAAGACCGTCGCAAACCAGGGGATGCCGGCGTAGACGTAGGAGCCGCCGGGTCCGGTGCTGCGCAACAGGGCGAGATCGTGCACGGCTCGGTTGACCCATTCGTTGAAGCCTTCGTTGTTGCTCGAGATCGTCGGAAACGCTTCGACCCAGCTGCGCCGCTCCTCGCGTACCGCCGCGAGCGCCGGATCGAAGCCGGCGAGCGGCAGACGGGCTCGGCCGGTGCGGCAGTGCACGCGCAGCTCGAGCAGCTGATCGCCGCCGGGCTCGAGCTGGAGCTCGAGCGAGGCCCGCTCGGCGCGGATCGACCAGCGCGAATCGAGCACGATCTCGGTGGTGCGGATCACTGCGTCGAGGCCGCGGTAGCACAGCCGGACCCGGTCGTCGGCGATGTCGGTGTCGAGCACCGTGCCGCGCTCGCGCCGCTCGATGCCGCGCAGCTCGAAGATGTCGGCGAAGTCGGCGGCGTAGAGCCAGGTCAGCTCGATTGCGAGCGGCACCATGCCGAAGTTGTGGATGTGCAGCTGCTCATGCAGCGTCTCGTGGAGCAGGGTCTTGCGCCGCTGCAGCGACACCGTGCCTCGCTCGAGCACGACCTCGCCGTCGTTGCCCTCGTCACCGTTCGACAAGTAGGTGATCAGCTCGCTGCCGTCGTCGCTGGTGTTGGTGCTGAGCAGCACCGGAAAGGCGCCGTTGAGACGCAGCTCGAG
>DASPMH010000671.1:0-4640 GCA_035627175.1 Terriglobales bacterium
AGTTGTCACGGCAATGAACGACCACCATCTCCTGCACCGGCGCCGAGGGGTCGCCATGCAAGCACAGGCGGAAACGGCGCGTTGGCGAGCGCCGCGCCCGAGCCTTGAGATCGGCGATGCAGGGCCCGTCGATGCGCAGCACCGGCGCATCGTTGAACAGAGCGGTGCTCATAGGGCGGAGGTAGTACAGGGGACAGTTGAAACCAAGTATGCGGCGCGACGCCCGGTCCGGACAAAGAGTCGACAACGCGGCGAGAGTACGTTTATGTACCGCTTCACATGGCTGTCGCTAAGGTTCTCGAACTCGATGAGCTCGCCGCCCGGGTCAGCACCTTGCGGGCCGCCGGCAAGCGAGTGGTCCTGTGCCATGGCGTCTTCGATCTGCTCCACGTCGGCCATTTGCGCCATCTCGAAGCTGCTCGCCGCCTCGGCGATGCGCTCGTGCTGACGATCACTCCGGATCACTACGTCAACAAAGGACCGGACCGGCCCGCCTTCAGCGAGCGCCTGCGGGCAGAGATGTTGGCGGCGCTCGATTGCATCGATCTGATCGCGATCAATCGCTGGCCGACGGCGGTAGAGACGATTCGGCTGCTCAGGCCGGACGTCTACGTCAAGGGCGTCGAGTACCAGGAGACGCAGCGAGACGTCACCGGTGGCATCGACGCCGAGCTTGCCGCGATCGAAGCCATCGGCGGCCGGCTCGCCTTCACCGACGAGCTGACCTTCAGCTCCTCCAATCTGCTAAATCGCCATTTGCCGGTACTTCCCGAAGAAGCCCGGGCGTTTCTCACCGATTTTCGCTCGCGCTACTCGGCGGCGGACATCGAGCAGTGGATCGATCACGGCCGTGACCTGCGCGTCCTGGTCGTCGGCGAGACGATCGTCGACGAGTATCAGTACTGCCATGCCATCGGGAAATCGTCGAAGTCGGCTGCGGTGGTCGCCCAGACCCAGTCGAGCGAGCGTTTCGCCGGCGGGATCGTCGCCGTTGCCAACCATCTGGCGAGCTTCTGCGAGCAAGTGACGCTGGTGACACAGCTCGGCGATCGTAGCCGTCACGAAGAGTTTGTCCGCTCCCAGCTCGCCGCCGCGGTGACACCGGTGTTTCTCACCCGCCGCGATGCGCCGACGATCGTCAAACGCCGCTTTATCGAATCGTATCTGTTCACCCCGATGTTGGAGATCTACGAGATCAACGACGAATCGCTGCGTCCGGAAGATGATGCCGAGCTGTGCCAGGCCCTGCGCCAGCACCTGCCGGCCTACGACCTGGTGGTGACGGTCGACTACGGGCACAGCATGCTGACCGAAGCGGCGGTCGAGCTGCTGTGCGGCGGAGCCCGGTTTCTGGCGATGAACGCACAAGCCAATGCCGGCAATCGTGGCTACCACCGGTTGTCGAAGTATCGCCGCGCCGATTACATCTGCGCGGCCGAGCACGAGATTTATCTCGAAGCGCGCGACTGGCGCGGCGATCTGCGCCCGGTCGTCCTCGATGTGCAGCAGCGGATGTCGTGCTCGACGGCGATCGTCACCCGCGGCAAACGCGGCGCTCTCGGCTATCGCCCGGCCGACGGCTTCGTCGAAGTACCGGCGCTGGCGGCCAAGGTGATCGATCGTGTCGGTGCGGGCGACGCCTTCCTCGCCATTACCGCGCCGCTCGCCGCCCGCGGTGCACCACTCGAGCTGGCGGCCTTCGTCGGCAACGTCGCCGGAGCCGAGGCCGTGGCGACGGTCGGTCATCGCACCTATCTGTCACGGCAAGGATTGATCAAACACGTCCGTGCTTTATTGGCCTGACGTCTCGTCCGGCGCATCGAGACCAAAATGACCGTCGTCGTCATCGGTAGCAATTCGTTCTCGGGTTCCGACTTCATCGATCTCCTGCTGGGCGAGACCGATCATCGCGTCGTCGGCATCAGCCGCTCCCCGGAGAAGGGACCGCTGTTCCTGCCCTATCTGCACAATGCCGAGCGGCAACGCTTTCAATTCGTCGCGCTCGACCTCAATCGCGACATCGAGTCGATCTGTGAGCTGATCGGCGCCTTGCAGCCACAGTACGTAGTCAACTTCGCCTCGCAGAGCGAAGTTGCCCCGAGCTGGGATCACCCGGAGCAGTGGGCCCAGACCAACGTCGTTTCGACCGCTGCCCTCGGCAATTTTCTATCGCGCTGCGCTTGGCTGGTACGCTACCTCCACATCTCGACTCCCGAAGTCTACGGCAGCTGTGCCGGCGCGGTACGCGAGGATCACCGCTTCGACCCCTCGACTCCCTACGCGGCGTCGCGAGCCGGGGCCGAGCTGATGCTACGCACGCTGATTCGGGGCCGCGGCCTGCGCTGCGTCGTGGTCCGGTCGGCAAACGTCTACGGCGCCCATCAGCAATTGCACAAGATCGTGCCGAGGACGGCGATTCACCTGAAGTTGCAGCGGCCTCTCGAGCTCCATGGCGGCGGCTGGGCACGGCGATCGTTCATCCACGTCCGCGATGTCTCGCGGGGCGAGCTTGCGATCTTGCAGCGCGGAGAAGTCGGCACCGCTTACCATCTAGCTACCGAGGACACCGTCACCATCCGCGACCTGGTACGCCGCATCTGCGAGCTCGCCGGCGCCGAATTCGACGCCCACGTGGTTGTCGCAGAGGATCGGCCGGGTCAGGACAACGCTTATCTGCTCGACTGCACCAGAGCGCACGCTCTCGGCTGGCGCGCCGAGGTGCCGCTCGACGCAGGGCTGGCGGAGGTGCTCTCCTGGGTCGAGCAGGAATGGTCGCAGATCGAGCACCAGCCTTTGGAGTATCGCCACCGCCCATGAATGCGATGGTCCAGGTCTCCACCCACAATGAATGGGGCCGCTTGCGCGAGGTAGTCGTCGGCATCGCCGAAGGCGCGCAAGTGCCGCGGGTCAAGGACGAGTCGCTGCACGCCGTCGACTACGGCGGTCTCTCGGACGAGGCCTATGCCCGCATCGAGACCGGGAGCTATCCGCGGCGAGTGATCGAAGAGACCGGCGAAGACCTCGAACGTTTTGCCGAGCAGCTGCAAGGTCTCGACATCCGCGTGCATCGTCCGCGACCGGCCGATTTGGCGGCGGTACGTCAGGTCGGCAAGTGGCGTGTCGACGGCTATTCCCTCTATTGCCCGCGCGACACGGTGCTGACGGTCGGCAGCCATGCGATCGAAGCGCCGATGGCGATGCGCCATCGCCAGGATGAAGCGCGTGTGCTCCGTCCTATCGTGCCCACGGTCGCGGCGCCGCGGCCGCGTCTGGAGGACAGTCTCTACGACCGCAGCCGCCTCGGCGTGCCGACGTTGCGCAACGACGAGCCGGTATTCGATGCCGCCAACTGTCTCAAATGTGGCGAGGACATCTTGTTTCTGATCGCCAACACCGGCAACGAAGCGGGCGCGCGTTGGCTCGAGGAATTTCTCGGTCCTGCGTACCGCGTGCACCGGGTGCGGGACGTCTATGCCTTCGTCCACATCGACTCGACGATCGTACCGTTGCGGCCGGGCCTGGTGCTGCTCAATCCGCAGCGAGTCAACGAAGCCAACCTGCCCGAATACCTGCGCCGCTGGGATAAGATCTACGCCCCCGAGCCGATCGCGCTGCCGTGCGATCCGGCGTGGAGCCCGGCCTCGAAGTGGATCGGTTTGAACTTGCTGAGCCTGTCACCCGAGCTGGTTGCTGTCGAAGAACACCAGCTCGAGCTGATGCGGGTGCTCGCCCGCCATCGCATCGACTCGCTGCCGGTGCGCTTGCGCCACACCCGCACCATGAAGGGCGGGCCCCACTGTGCGACATTGGATCTGGTGCGCGACGGGCAGCTGGAAGACTATCGATGAAGCGCTCAGTCGCGTAATGCCTGCCGCAGGCAGGCGACGACTTCCTCCTGCTGCGCCGCGGTCAGCCCCGGATACATCGGCAACGAAAGGATTTCGCCGGCGGCCGCCTCGCTCACCGGGAAATCACCGGCCCGATGACCCAGGTTGCGGAACGCGCCCTGCAGATGGATCGGCGTCGGGTAGTGGACCGCGGCGCCGATGCCGGCCGCATTGAGCCGTTCGAGGACAAGATCGCGCCGCGGTACGCGAATGACATAGAGATGCCAGACCGGGAGATTGCCGGGCAAAGTTCGTAGCAAAGTGGCTTCGGCAACATCGGCGAGCAGCTGATCATACAGACGCGCCGCGTCGCGGCGCCACTGATTCCACTCGTCGAGGTGGGGAAGCTTGCTATTGAGGACGACTGCCTGCAGCGCGTCGAGACGTGAATTGAAGCCGAGCTCTTCATGCTGGTACTTGGCGACGCTGCCATAGTTGCGCAAGGCGCGCACTCGCTGGGCGATGTCGTCGTCGTTGGTGAGGACCGCTCCGGCGTCGCCATAGGCGCCGAGGTTCTTGCCTGGGTAGAAGCTGGTCGCAGCGGCGGCAGCGAGACCACCGATAGCCGCGCCGTTGCGGCTGGCCCCGTGTGCCTGCGCCGCGTCTTCGAGGAGGAGCAAATCATGCCGGCGCGCCAGCTCGGCCAGACGCTCCATCTCCGCGAGCTGGCCGTAGAGATCGACCGCGAGAATGGCCCGGGTACGCGGCCCGATGCGCTCGCTGGCGGCGGCAACGTCGATCAAAAGGCTCGGG
>DASPMH010000672.1:0-8299 GCA_035627175.1 Terriglobales bacterium
ACCGGAGCCGAGGTGCAAAGGCCCCTCGCGACCGTCGTCATCGGTGGACTCGTTTCGAGTACGATCCTGACGCTGTTGGTGCTGCCCGCTCTGGTCCGGCTTCTGGGCGGCTCGTCGCCGCAGCGTGAGCTCGCCGGAGGAACAAATGAAACGCAGTAACATCGCGAGCGGCACCAAGTGGGAACCGGTCGTCGGCTACTCCCGAGCGGTGCGCACCGGCAACTCGATCCACGTCTCCGGCACGACCGCGACCGATGCCGAGGGCAAGATCGTCGGCGCAGGCGACGCCTTCGCGCAAACCCATCAGATCCTGCGCAACATCGAGGCTGCGTTGGGACGTGCCGGGGCAAGCCTCGCGGATGTCGTGCGAACCCGCATCTACGTCACCGACATCGATCAGTGGGAGAAAATCGGCCGCGCCCACGGTGAGGTGTTCCGAGACATTCGACCAGCGACCAGCCTGGTAGAGGTGCGGCGGCTGATCTCTCCCGAGATCCTGGTCGAGATCGAAGCCGACGCGATCATTGGTGCCCGGGCAGAAGCAGGACCGCCGAGGACGATCGAGACTGAGCGCCTGCTGCTGCGCCCGCCGCGTCTCGATGACGCCGAGGCGATTCACCGGGGTTGGGCTACCGACCCGGCATGTACCCGCTACCTGATGTGGCGGCCGAACACTTCGATCCATCAGACGGTGGAGTTCCTGCAGCGCGCGATCTCCGGCACCGATGTGCGGGTCGGGCAGCCGTGGCTAGTTGCATCGCGCACCGACGGCACCGCCCTCGGCATGATCGACCTCCGCCTGAGAGAAGAAGGCGGGGCGGAGATCGGCTACGTCTACGGCCAACATGCCTGGGGCAAGGGTATCGGCACCGAGGCGGCGCGCGCAGTAATCGGCGCGGCGCTGTCACTGCCGCAGGTGTATCGGGCGTGGGCCACTTGCGACGTCGAAAACGTCGCATCCGCCAGGGTCTTGGAAAAGGCAGGAATGCAGCTCGAAGGTTTGCTGCGCCGCTACATGGTCCATCCCAACCTCGGTCCCGAGCCGCGCGACGCATACCTCTTTGCGAAAGTCCGCTAGCCCGCGGGCGCGATGCCCTGCGTTGACCGCCGAGCCGACCCGGGGCAAGGCATAGCGATGGCAAGCCCAGCGATCTTGGTCTTGAGTACCGCCGGATCTGCGGAGCAGGCTGAGGCCATCGCCAACGCCCTAGTCGAGCAAGCACTCGCGGCTTGCGTCAATATCATCGGTCCGATGCGCTCGATCTATCGCTGGCGCGGTGCGGTCGAGCGCGAGCAGGAATGGCTGCTGCTGATCAAATCCGAGGCGGAGCAACTGGCGCGACTCGAGCGCTGTGTGCGCGAGCTACACAGCTACGAGGTTCCCGAGATCATTACTCTGCCGATCACTGGCGGATCGGCCGATTACCTCGCTTGGCTGAGCAGCGAGCTCGCCGACGCAAGCGGCGCTTAGAAGTCCACGACCTGCCGGCAACGAGATTCCCCCCAATCCCGCGCCGGCGGCCATGCTCGACTGTCCCCCGTCGAGCTCTGAGGTCTCAAGTGGTTCACGTCGAGAGCTTCGCAATGCGGATGCCAGCGCGATTGGCTCACTCTCAGATGCGCCGGACTCAAGGATGGGACGAGCGGTGTCCATCTCAGCGGACAGCGGTGTACTCAGAGCGATACACCGCTCGCAGCGACGTGCCGGCAAGACGACCGTTACACCGCGTGGGGGATGAGACTCTCGAGCATTACCTGCATCAGCAGATTGCTGACGGCGTGGTAAGTCACCGGGGCGGCGATGCTGCCCGTACGGGCGCGCAGCCAGCCGTATAGCAGGCCGGGAAAGAAAACGATCAGACGCGCCGGTCCGCCGCGGAAGATGTGGCAGAAGGCGAACAGAACATTCGCCGCTAGCCAACCCGGCCCGACCTGGGCGTCGAGAACCTTCCAACGGGTTCCCCAGCTGCGGTCGAACTGCGATTGCAGGTAGCCGCGGAAAAACATCTCCTCCGGCAGCGCGATCAGCAGGAACTGCTCGATGATCTGGCGGGGGAACTGCGGCGGCACTCGCAAGGTAAAGTCAGCACCCTGCCACCAGTACGCCGACAGGTAGTGTCCGATGCAGTAGGGAACGAACACCGCGGTGCAGACGACCAGATGGAAGCGCCAGCTGCCGTAGCGACCCCACTCGAGCCCATAGGGTTCATACGGCCTAGCGGTGACCGCGAGCAGAGCCAGCGGCATCAACAGCCACAAGGTCGGGAAATTGAAGGCGAGCGCAAGAGGAAGGGTGATCGCCAAGAGCAGCAATCCCTCGGCAGCGGGCGGCAGCCGCGTCTCCCCTGCTTCCATTCCCCCTGACACTGCGGAGCGGGACCGTCGGCTACTGACCGGCGACTGTCATGCGCGCGACCTTCAAGGTCGGCGCGCGGACATTGCTGCGCAGATCGAGATCGCTACCGATGACCTCGATCTGCTCGAACATCTGCAACAAGTTGCCGGCGACGGTGATCTCCTCGACCGGATAAGCGAGAGCGCCGTTCTCGATCCAAATTCCCACCGCTCCGCGCGAGTAGTCGCCGTTGGTCGCATTGACGCCGAAGCCAATCAATTCCGTGACATACAGACCCGACTTCACCGAGGCGATGATCTCCTGGGGCGAGGCGGTGCCAGGCGTGAGGTACATGTTGGTCGGCGCTACATGGGGTGCGCTACCGACCGATCGTGAAGCGTTGCCGGTGCTCGCCTGACCGATCTTGCGGCCGGAGTAGGTATCGCAAAGAAAGCTGCGCAACACACCCGACTCGACCACACTGGTCCGTCGCGTCGCGACGCCTTCCCCATCGAACGGCTTCGAGCCGAGCCCGCCGGCGAGGCGACCATCGTCGACGATGCTGACGAAATCCGGAGCGATGCGCGCACCGAGCTTGTCGCCCAGGAAAGACACACCTTTGTAGATGGCGTAGGCGGACACCGCCGAGGCCAAATGGCGGATCAGCGACGAGGCCATCTCCGGATCGAAGACCACCGGCACCTCGCAGGTCGGTATGCTGCGGCCCCCGAGGCGGCGCGCCGCCCGTTGCGCCGCCTTGCGGCCGATCGCTTCGGGTGTCTCGAGCTTGTTGCGATAGCGCTGCGCCGAGTACCAATAATCGCGCTGCATGCCGTTGCCATCGCTAGCGACGGGCATCACCGACAGCGACAACGAAGAAGTCCGATAAGTGCCGTGGAAGCCGGCGGACGAGGCGTAGAGCACATCGGCAGAAGAACGATCGACCTCGGCACCTTCGGAATTGGTGATGCGCGAGTCGGCGTGCATCGCGGCGCTCTCCGCCTGTTTGGCCATGTCGACCGCTTCGTCGGCGTCGATCTCAGCCACTGCCGGGTCGAAGAGATTCATCTCAGGGAGATCCTTGGCCAATGCGGCCGGGTCCGGCAGCCCGGCGTGGGGATCCGAAGCCAGCGCGCGCGCCAGCGCACAGGTGTCAGCGGCGAGTTTCTCGAGAGAGTCGCGCGAGAAGTCGGCGCTCGAAGTGACCGCGCTGCGATCGCCGACGAAGACCCGCAAGCCCAGATGTTTCTCGCGCGCCTGCTTGATCTTCTCGATCTCGTTCAAACGCACTCCCACCTCGAGCGAGTCGCCTTCGAACATCAATACATCGGCAGCGTCGGCACCGCAGCGCTTGGCCGCGGCGAGCAGTTGCTCGGCAACTTTCAGCATGTCTCCCCTCAGGTCGCCGTACCGCCGACGGTTATGCCGTCGATGCGCACCGTCGGCATACCGACGCCTACCGGCACCGATTGACCGTTCTTGCCACAGGTACCGATGCCCTGGTCGAGCTCGAGGTCATTGCCGACCATGGTGATGCGTTTGAGCACGTCGGGTCCGTTGCCGATCAACGTCGCGCCTTTGACTGGACGTGTCAGCTTACCATCCTCGATCAAGTACGCTTCGCTCGCCGAGAAGACGAACTTGCCACTGGTGATGTCGACCTGGCCGCCGCCGAAGTATGCCGCGTAGAGGCCACGCTCCACCGAGCGGACGATGTCGCCCGGGTCGGATTGACCGGCGAGCATGAAGGTATTGGTCATCCGCGGCATCGGCATGTGGGCGAAGCTCTCGCGCCGGCCGTTGCCGGTCAGCGGCATGCCGAGCAGGCGCGCGTTGAGCCGGTCTTGTAGGTAGCCTCGCAAGATGCCGTTCTCGATCAGTACCGTTCGCCCGGTCGGTGTTCCCTCGGCGTCGACGTTGATCGAGCCGCGGCGGTTGGCGATGGTGCCGTCGTCGACGACGGTGCAGAGGTCCGAGGCGACGCGCTGGCCGATCATCCCGGCGAACGCCGAGGTCTGCTTGCGGTTGAAGTCGCCCTCGAGGCCATGGCCGATCGCTTCGTGGAGGAGCACGCCGGGCCACCCTGGGCCGAGGACGACGTTCATCGCTCCGGCAGGAGCGTCGACGGCGCTGAGGTTACGGATCGCCTGCTCGGCCGCCTCGCGGGTCAGCTTGCGCCAGCGATCGTCTTCGAGAAGGAACGAGTACTCGACTCGGCCGCCGGTGCCGGCGGTGCCTTGTTGGCGCTGGCCGTTTTCCTCGGCGATGCAAGTGACGTTGAGACGAACCAACGGCTGCACATCGCCGACGACGGTGCCGGTCGAAGTGACGATCAAGACCAGCTTGTGCTCGGCATTGATCGAAGCGATGACGTTCTTGATACGCGGATCGAAGCGGCGCGCCTCGATGTCGATCTGATTGAGCAGATCGAGCTCGTCCGCGAGCGGCGCTGCGATCGGGGGATGTTCGAGATGGTAGAGATCGTGCGGTTGCGGCTGCTCGTGCACCGCAACCGCATGGCTCTCGCCGCTCTCACGGGCGATCGCCTTGGCGGTACGGCTGGCGAGACGGAGATTTTCGAGCGTGACATCGTCGGAGTAAGCGTAGCCGGTCTTGTCTCCAGCGACGACGCGCACGCCCACACCTTGCGAGATATGTTGGCTCGCGTTCTTGACCAAGCCTTCTTCGAGCCCGACCCCGCGCGCGGTAGTGAATTCGAAATACAGATCGGCGTAATCCGCATCGCGAGCGAGAGCGCCGCCGACAGTCTCCGAGAGCGCGTCCCGGCTGAGACCGAAGCGATCGAGGAAAAATTTCAGTGGCTCGGGGCTGGTGATCTCGGTCGTCATGGGTGATTCGTTCCTTGTCTTGCTGAGATGACCTGGCTAGCATAGCCCCCTTAGCGGGGCTAGATAGTGATCCGTTGCGTGAGAAGCCGCCCATGATCAATGAGTACTACGTCAACGCTCGGTCATCGTGCCTGCGGCGTTACGTAGGCTTGCGGGTCAATCTCTTCCGCGCCATGCACGACAAGCGCTTCTACTTCGCCGACGATCGCACTGTCATGGCCGCTCGCTGCGGCGAGTTCGCCATCACCGCATGCGTCGCCTACGACCAGGTCTTCTCGTACTACTACATCCGCGACTGCGGCTGGTACCGCAGCGATCTGAGCAAGCTCTGTGACGAGGAAGTGCCGGAGCACGTCCAGCACGACCTGCTCCGCCAATTCGTCGCGCTGCTCGGTTGAGCTACGCCAGAGCCGCCTCGATCTCGGCGCGCGCCTGCGGATCTTCCTCGGAGGAGAGCGCTTTCTCCAGCACCGCGGTGGCTCCGAGCTGCCCCAACGCCCAAGCCGCATGACCGCGCACCAAAGCCGCCGGATCTCGCTGCAATGCCTCGGCCAGTGCAACGATCGCCGCGGGGTTGCCGCTGTTGCCGAGTGCGACCGCGGCGTTGCGGGCTAGTCCCTCGCGCTTGCTGCGGAGCAGCGGCGTGGCGCGGAAGCGGAGGCGGAAGCTCTCCTCATCGAGCCGCAACAGCTCGGGCAATGAGGGGAACAACTCGGGTGCGGCTGCGGGGGGATGCTCGCGCCCGTACTTCTCGTTCCACGGGCAGACTTCCTGGCAGATGTCGCAGCCGAACACCCAATTGCCGAGCTGCGGGCGTATCTCGGGTGCGATCGGGCCGCGATGCTCGATCGTCCAATAGGAGATGCAACGCCGCGCATCGAGTCGATAGCCGGGGGCCAGTGCGCCAGTAGGACAGAGATCGAGACAGCTGGTGCAGCTGCCGCAATGATCCGACACGGGTGGGTCCGGCGCGAGCTCCAGATCGGTCAGCAGCTCGGCGAGGAAAAACCAGGAACCCTGCTCGCGATGCAGGATATTGGTGTTCTTGCCGAACCAGCCGAGCCCGCTCGCCGCAGCCCATTCGCGCTCGAGCACCGGTCCGGTATCGACATACCAGCGGAACTGAGCGCCCGGGATCTCGACCATCAGTGCTCGCGCCAGCTGCTTGAGCTTCTTCTCTACGACACGGTGATAGTCGACGCCCAAGGCATATGCAGCGATTCGCCCGCGCAGCTCGGCGCGCCAGTCGGGCGGGTTCGGCAATGGCGGCGGCTGATAGCGACACCCTAAGCTGATCACCGAGCGGACGCCCGGCAGCAACAGGCTCGGATCGAAACGCTTGGCGAGACCGCGCTCGAGGTAGTCCATCGACGCCGCATTGCCCTCCGCCAACCAGTTCTCCACCATCTCGCGGTGCGGCGGCGGCGAGACGCGTGCGAACCCGCACAGGCCGAAACCCGTCTCCGAGGCCAAGGTGCGGATGCGTTGCTCGCATGACATAGCGTTCGGCTAGCACACCCGCAGCGTAGCTTGTAGGCGGGGCCGGCGCCGCACTTGCCCGGAAAGACGCCCTCGTTTAAGTCCGCCGGCATGACGGCACCGCTTCGCAACCTCAAAATGCTCGACCTTTCCCGCCAGCTCCCCGGCCCCTTCTGCTCGATGATCCTGGCGGATCTCGGCGTCGAGGTAGTGGTAGTCACCGCGCCCAACGATCCGATGGGCTTGGGCATTCCCCTGGTACAGCGCAACAAGCGCAGCATGACGCTCAATTTGAAGTCCGAAGAAGGTCGCGAGATCTTCGCCAAGCTCGTCGCCGAAGCCGATATCCTGCTGGAAGGCTTCCGGCCCGGGGTCGCCGAGCGACTCGGCGTCGGCTACGCGCAGGTCGCGGCGCTCAATCCACGATTGGTCTACTGTTCGATCTCGGGCTACGGCCAAGATGGTCCGTATCGCGACAAAGTCGGACACGACATCAACTACTTGGGCTACTCCGGGGTGCTCGGCGTCTCCGGCGCCGCCGGCGGCCAGCCGCAGATCATGCCGGTGCAAGTTGCCGACATCGGCGGCGGCGCGTTGATGGCCGCGGTCGGCATCCTCGCGGCGATCCTGGCCCGCGAGCACACCGGCAAGGGTCAAAACGTCGACATCTCAATGATGGACGGCAGTGTTTCCTGGAATGCCTTCCATACATTGATGTACCTGGCGCGTGGCAGCGAACCCGAACGCGGTCGCACCCAGCTGACCGGACACAATCCCTGCTATGCGGTGTACGAGACCAAGGACGGCAAATATGTCACCGTCGGCGCGCTCGAAGGTCACTTTTGGAAAAACCTTTGCGTCGCGCTCGGCTGCGAGGACCTGGTGGCCGATCAGTTCGCCGAAGGCGAGCGGCGCGAGCAGATGTTCGAGGTGCTGCGCGACAAGTTCAAACAGAAGACGCGTGACGAGTGGGTGCAGCAGCTCGAGCCGATCGACATCTGCTTCGGCCCGGTCAACTCGATCGGGGAAGCGCTGCAGGACCCGCAGATTCGCGCCCGCGGCCTGGTGGTGGAAGACGGCGGCTTCACCTTGATCGGATCGCCGATCAAGCTTTCTGACACACCCGCCATCCGCCCCGCCAAGCCCGCCAATCTCGGCGAGCATACCGGTGCGATTCTCGAGGAGCTCGGCTACGACGCCCAACAGGTTGCGGCACTTCGCGAGCGCCGCGTGATTTGAACCGTTACAGCGCCGCCGCAGCGTCGCTGTCGGGCTGATCCAACACCACCTGGGCCACCAGCTCGCGATTCCAGGTTGCGTCGCCGAAAGTCACCTCCGAGCCCTTGGCGCGCTTAAAGTAGAGGTGCATGTCGTGCTCCCAGGTAAAGCCGATGCCGCCGTGGATCTGAATCCCCTCGCCGGCGACGTAGCGATAGGCATCGGAGCAGTAAGCCTTCGCCATGCACGCCGCCAGATGCGCCTCGGGCGCATCGTGAGCGATCGCCCAAGCGGCGTAATAGGTCGCCGACTTGGCGCTCTCGACCTGCACCATCATGTTGGCGCATTTGTGCTGAATCGCCTGGAAGCTGCCGATCGGTTTGCCGAACTGCTCGCGCACCTTGGCGTATTCGACGCT
>DASPMH010000673.1:0-7542 GCA_035627175.1 Terriglobales bacterium
GGTACGCGCGCGATCGCGAGCGCTGTAAATTCAGGAGAGCGTTCACCGACAAGCTCGGCACCACCTCGACGGTGGAGCGGTACGATCAGCTCGAGCTTGCTGATGGAGCTCGCCGGGCTTTGACACCGGAGGAAAAGGCTAACCCAGAGATTATTCCGCAAGGCGCGCGTCGCTATCAGCTCGACAATTTGACTAGCACGCGACCGCCCGGCAACTTCCCTGTTCTCTTCAATGGTCGCGAGTACCGCCCTCGGTCCGGCTACTGGAAGACAGGACCTGCTGGCATGCAGCGCTTGATCGAGCAGCGGCGTGTCGTTGCCACCGAAGGCGGCACGTTGAGATACGTCCGCTATCTCACGGATTTCCCGCTGGCCGAAGTCGACACCCTTTGGACGGACATTTCCGGTGCGGTGCAGAGTCGGTCCGATCCGAAGGTCTATGCGGTCCAGACCTCAACGCAGGTCGTGCAACGTTGCTTGAGTATGACCACGGATCCCGGGGATCTCATCCTCGACCCCACCTGCGGCAGCGGAACGACCGCATACTCCGCAGAGCAGTGGGCGCGGCGATGGATTACGATAGACGCGAGCCGTGTGCCGCTGGCGCTGGCGCGGCAGAGATTGTTGACAGCGACGTTTCATTACTACCGGCTCAAGGAGCCCGAGCGTGGCCCCGCCGGGGGATTTTCCTACGTTCGCAAGCAGAACAGCCGGGGCGAAGAGATCGGTGGCGTCATCCCACATATCCAACTACAGACGATTGCCAATCGGGAACCGCCGAAAGAGGAGGTCCTCGTCGACCGCCCCGAGGTGGATAGCGGCATCACCCGAGTGACTGGACCGTTCTGGTTCGAAGCGACCATTCCGACTCCAGTCGATTGGGACGGTGACGGAATCGACGATTCTGGTTTTTCCGCCGAGAGCTACTCGTCGTTCATCGATCGGATGCTCGAAGTGCTGCGGCGGTCGCCGATCCTGCATCTCGGTGGTGGCAAGCGAATCGAGCTCACCCAGCTCCGTAAGCCGGCGAAAACTTTGTCGCTTTCGGCCGAGGCCCTCGCGATTGGCACGAACGTACGCCGGGAGGAGCGCAAGCAACTCCCTCCCGACGAGCCCGTCGTCGGCGATCCCAGCGAAACCTACGGTGAAAGCAAAGCGGTCGCGATCGTGTTCGGGCCAGAGAACGGATCGATCAGCGAAAAGCTCGTCTACGAAGCTGCGCGTGAAGCGCACGCGAAGAGCTTTCATCACCTCTACGTGATTGGCTTCGCCATCCAGCCAAACGCGCGCGCGCTAGTCGAAAAATGCGACCAAGTCGTCGGCGTCGCCGCAACCTATGTGCAAGCAACCCCAGATTTGATGATGGGCGACTTACTGAAGAACATGCGTTCGAGCCAGATCTTCAGCGTCTGCGGCCTGCCGGAGGTAGGCGTCCGGCGGCATGCGAGCGAGCCGCGAAGCGAACCCCATTACCAAGTCGAGTTGCTTGGTCTCGACGTGTTCGACCCTGCAACCATGAACGTCGATCACCAGGATGGCCGCAACGTCCCCGCCTGGCTGCTCGATACGGACTACAACGGCCTGTGCTTCCATGTCTGCCAAGCTTTCTTCCCGCGCACCTCGGCCTGGGACGACCTCAAGCGATCGCTCAAGGGTGAGTTCGAAGATTCGGTATGGGAGCATCTTGCCGGCACCACCAGCGCGCCTTTCGAAGCTGGCGAGCACGGCCAGATCGCCGTCAAAGTGATCGACGACCGGGGCAACGAATTGCTGGTGGTCAAGCAATTGAGCGAGGCGAGCGAGTGATTCGCCAGATCGTCATCCGCCGCTTCAAGCGATTTGAAGAGGTCGAGCTGACGTTTCCCGATCACGTGGTGCTGGCAGGTCCCAACAACGGCGGCAAGACCACCGTGCTGCAGGCAATCGCCGCCTGGGGCTTGGCTTTGCGCCGATGGAAGGATCGCAACGACTTCCATCGCCACGGCGGCGGCTATGCCAAAGTGCCGATTGCGCGCCAAGCATTCTCCGCGGTTCCTATCAATGCGTTCGATTGGATCTGGCACGGACGCTCCTATTCCGATCCGATCGAGATCTCGGTGCAGACCGACCAGTGGGCGATTGCCATGCAACTGCGCCCCGATTCGAGCGAGCAAATCTATGTGCGTCCGCTCGCAACCGTGGCCGCTGAGACCCTGCGCGACGCTGAGCTGGCGACGGTATTCGTTCCGGCGATGTCAGGACTAGGCACCGACGAGCCGGTCTACCAGCGACCCAAGGTGGAACAGCTGCTTGGGCAGGCGAAGCCAGGCGACGTTCTGCGCAATTTGATCGTCGAGGCCAGTGAATCGGAGGCGGCTTGGCAGGCATTGACCAAATCGATTCGGCGCCTCTTCGATTACGAGTTGCTACCCCCCGATGCGACCGGCGCACATATCCTGGCGGAATACTGCGAGCGGGTTGGGGGGCCCCGGTATGACATCAGCGCTGCCGGCAGCGGCTTCCAGCAAGTGTTGATGCTGCTGACGTTTCTCAACATCCGGCCTGGATCCGTGCTGTTGCTCGACGAGCCCGACGCCCACCTGCACGTCATTCTGCAGGATGCGATCTACAGCGAGCTGCGCGCGGTTGCGGCGCTGCAGAAGTCGCAGTTGATCATCGCCACCCATTCCGAGGTGATCATCAACTCGGTCGAGCCGAAGGAGCTTTATTTGGTGCTAGCGACGCCACGCCGCCTGGCCGACACCGATGAGCGTGCCCGGTTGGTGAAGTCGCTCGAGGTTCTCTCGAATGAGGACGTGATGTTGGCGATCGAAGCGCCAGGCGTGCTCTACGTCGAGGACTACACCGATCTGGAAACTCTGCGCGCGTGGGCTCGCGTCCTGCAGCATCCAATCGAGCGACTGCTGTCGACGCGCTTGTTCTGGAAGCCGGTGGTGTGGCAGCCGCGTGACGGAGCCGCCGGCATCAGATCGCGAGAGCACTACGACGCTCTCAAGTTGGTACGTGAGGATCTGCCCGGCTTGGAATTAGTAGATGGAGACGCACATGCCGGCCTGGTGCAAGGCGAAATCACCGGCAGCGGGCTGCAGCGTTTGCGCTGGCACAGATACGAGATTGAGAGCTACCTTTTTCACCCCGACGCTCTGGCCCGTTATGTCGAGCAAGTGGTCGGCAGAGGCGCCGCCTCGGCGCACGTTGCCGATCTCAGGAAGCACCTCGAGGAAACGCAGCCACCGGCGTTCCTGCGCGCTCCGTTGGGCGACCATGCCTTTCTAATCGGCACCAAGGCGCGCACCAATCTTCTGCCACCGGCGCTCGCAGCGGCGGGCCTGCCGGAGCTGCCGTACACGCGCTACCACGAGATCGCCGGCATCATGAGACCGCAGGAGATTCATCCTGAGGTTCACGAGAAGCTCGATCAGATCATGCGAGCCTTCCGATTGGCATGAGCGGTTTCGAAGTCGAGCAACCGATTCTGTGCTCGCCCTTCTGCGAGCCGAGCGAGTATTGGCAGATCCGAGAAGGTGAGCCGCCGCGCCGCATCGCCGGGCGGCGGCCAGCGGTCTATTTCTACAGGCCGCCGAGCAAAGCCGGCGAAGACTCGCCCGCCGGCGATGTCGGCACTGCTATCGAGCTAAAGATCGTCAACCGCATCCGCGCACGATTAGCGGAATGGCGCGTCCAGAACCGTCCGGGTGCGAGCGCCCTCACCCGCGAGCTGCTCGAATATTGGCAGCGCGAGGGGCGCCGGCAGCGACTCTTCTTCGCTCAGATTGAAGCAGCCGAAACCATCATCTTTCTCAAGGAAGCGCGCGGCGATCTGCTCCAAGGAATCGACGTTCCGAAGGACGAGCCGAGCGACGAGTGGAAAGCCAAAGGCTACCGCGGCTTTCCCCGTTATGCGTGCAAGATGGCGACCGGCAGCGGCAAGACGACCGTCATGGCCATGCTGGCGGCATGGAGCATCCTGAACAAGATCAACGACCGCGGCAACGCATCCTTCTCGGACGTAGTCTTGGTCGTCTGCCCCAATGTTACGATCCGCAGCCGCTTGACCGAGCTCGATCCTAATTTGGGTGAGGCGAGTCTGTATCGAACCCGCGATCTGGTACCGCCCCATCTGATGCCATCACTGACCCAAGGTCGGGTGCTGGTGACCAACTGGCACGTGTTCGAACCGCAGACACCACAAGCGGGCGGCGTCGGCTCGAAAGTGATCAAGACCGGCGTCGAGATACGGCACAGAGAGACGATTACCATCGCCGCTACCAGCGCGACTACCGGCGGTCGGCGTTACCTGACGGCCGACGATCTCAATCGCCAAGCCAGCGCTGGGCTGCTCAACATCGTCGATCAGAAACTCGACGCCCAAGGCAACCTCAAGCAAGTGCAGGTCGAGACCGTCCGCTACGTCGAGAGTGACACGGCCCTGGTCAATCGCATCCTCGGACGCGAGGTTGGCGGGAAGCAGAACGTCCTCGTGTTCAACGATGAAGCGCACCACGCCTACCGCCTCCGCCATGACCAAGCGGACTTCGGCACGCCAGTCGACGAGGACGACGAGGACGACTTTGGCCGAGAGTATCGCAAGGAGGCGACGGTCTGGATCGAAGGGCTCGACCGCATCCACCGGTTGCGCGGCATCAACTTCTGCGTCGATCTGTCGGCAACGCCGTATTTCCTCAGCGGCGCCGGTCAGGAAACCAACCGCATTTTCCCCTGGACGGTCAGCGACTTCGGGCTGACCGACGCAATCGAATCGGGACTGGTCAAGATTCCTCAGCTCGCCGTACGCGACACCAGCGGCGCGCCGATCCCAGGCTACTTCAATATTTGGCGATGGATTCTGCCGCACCTGACCGGTCCTGAGAAAGGCGGCAAGAAAGGCAGCATCAAACCGGAGGCGATCCTGAAGTGGGCCCATTCTCCGATCGCCATGCTCGGCGGCTTATGGGAGGAGCTCCGGTACGAGTGGCAGCGGCAGAGCGAAGATCCTCGCCCGCCGGTCTTCATCCTGGTGTGCAAGAACACCAAGCTTGCGAAAGTCGTGTTCGATTGGCTGGCAGAGAATCAGCCACCGCCAGGCATACCACCAGCCGATCTTCCGGGATTCCGCAACGGGGACAACGCCATTTACACCATTCGTGTCGACTCGAAAGTTGTCGAGGAGACCGATAGCGACAACGCCAAGAGCGATCAGTCGGCCTGGATGCGGTTTACCCTCGACACCGTCGGGCGAATGGATTGGCCAAGGGATGCGATCGGCCGTCCCATCTATCCTGATCGATTCGAAGCTCTTGCGAGGAAGCTGCAACGGTCGCTGCATCCGCCCGGACGCGATGTCCGCTGTATCGTCAGTGTGGGGATGCTGACAGAAGGCTGGGACTGCAACACCGTCACGCACATCGTCGGATTGAGACCTTTCTTGTCACAGCTGCTGTGCGAGCAGGTGGTAGGCCGCGGCCTGCGGCGGACCAGCTATGAGATCGGCGAAGATGGCCGCCTTTCCGAAGAAGTCGCCAAAGTATTCGGCGTCCCGTTTCAAGTTATCCCTTTCAAAGAGAACAAGGGTACGAAAGCGGTCCCACCGCCCAAGCGCCACCACATCCACGCGGTACCCGAGAAAGCGGCACTCGAAATTCGTTATCCGCGGGTCGAAGGCTATGTGCAGTCGATCCGCAGCGTCGTCACCGTCGACTGGAGTCGCATTGCGCCATTGGATCTCGATCCGCAGAACATTCCGCCCGAGGTTCAGATGAAGGCAGCGCTGCCGAACAACCTCGGCCGTCCTTCACTTACCGGCCCAGGCAGCTTGGAAACAGTAGACCTGAATCCGTATCGATCCAGCCATCGGTTTCAGAAGCTAGTTTTCGAGCTCGCTGGCTCTCTGACCCGCGACTGCGTCGAACACTCTTCTTGCGAAGGGCCGGCGCACGTTCTCTTTCCACAGTTGGTAGCGATCGTGGATCGCTACCTACGCGAGAAGGTTCGGCCGATACCGCCGGCACAAATGTTGGACGCGTTCCTTTCGCCGTATTACGGCTGGGTCATCGAACGCCTGACCCAAGCGATCGATGCAGACCCGAACCGAGGCGATACCGTCGAACGGCCGCGTTACGAAGCGAACCGCGGACCAGGATCGACCCTGGAAGTGGACTTTTGGACGAGCCGCGACGTCCGCGAAGTACGCAGCTCTCACCTCAATTTCGCTGTGGCGGACACCAAACGCTGGGAACAATCTGCCACGTACATTCTGGATACCGACGAGCGAGTCGAAGCCTTCGCCAAGAACAGCGGTTTGGGGTTCGCAATTCCCTACCTTCACAATGGTCAGGCTCACGACTATGTGCCGGACTTCCTCGTGCGACTCGCCGGCGAGCCGACGGTGCATCTGATTCTCGAGACCAAGGGCTACGACCCGTTGGAAGACATCAAGCGGCAGGCGGCGGAACGGTGGGTTGCAGCGGTCAATGCCGAGGGCAGCTACGGACAGTGGCGGTACGCGATCGCCAAAAAGATTAGCGACATACCGCAACTTCTGCGGGTCTAAGCAGCCCCTTTCTAACCCCTGACACCACTGCGGGCGCTGTGATAGCTTCCGCCGCGATGCGCGCGGTCGGGGTGGTTCTAAAGCGGGAATCGCGGGATGCATTCGCGCTCGGCCGAACGCTGGTCGACTGGTTGCGTGCGCGCCAGCTTGTCCCGCTGCTCGACTCGGGCTCAGGTATGGCGCTGGACGGTGTAGCGGTCGTCACCCGGTCCGAGCTGATCGCGCAGGTGGATCTGATCGTCGTCCTCGGCGGCGACGGCACACTGTTGCGCGCGGCCCGCTCGCTGTGTGATCGCGCGATTCCAATCATGGGTGTAAATCTCGGCTCCCTCGGTTTTCTCACCGCGTTTACCGGTGACGAGCTCCTGCCGATGATGGAGCGCGCGCTGCGCGAAGACCTCGTCCTGTCGCACCGAATGCTGCTGCGCGTTTCCGCGACGCGTGAAGGCACTAGGTTCGCCGAAAGCCAGGTCTTGAACGAAGCGGTCATCACCAAGGGAGGTGCTCTGGCCCGCATCATCGACCTGAATACTTCAGTTGATAGCAAGCCGCTTTGCATCTATCGCGCCGATGGCTTGATCGTCACGACCCCAACCGGGTCGACTGCATATTCGCTGTCCGCCGGTGGGCCGATCATTCACCCGGACGTCGACGTCATCGGGCTGACTCCGATCTGCCCCCACACCCTGACCCATCGGCCGATGGTAGTGCCGGACAGCGCGGTGGTGCACATCTCGGTCAGCTCGCCCGATTCGGATGTCGTGTTGTCGATGGATGGCGAAGACGGGCTGACCTTGCGCAACGACGATATTGTCGAAGTGCGCTCGGCGCCGATCCGCGTGCCGCTCGTCCAAAGCCCCGACCGTAGCTTTGTTCAGGTCCTACGCAGCAAGCTGCTGTGGGGCCACCGCTGAGCACCAGCGATGCTGCGCCAACTCCGTATCCGTGACTTCGCCATCATCGACGAGATGGAGCTCGACTTTGCCGATGGCT
>DASPMH010000674.1:0-2641 GCA_035627175.1 Terriglobales bacterium
GGCTTGGCGGGCGCGGAGGAGTGGCTCGCCGCGTCGCCGTCGGCCGCGGCGCTTCGGTCTTGCGCCGGGTTGCTGTCGGCTTCAATGCCGTCGGTGTCGCCGACGGGGGTGCCGCCACCGGTGCGGTCGTCTCCGCAGCCGCCGGCTCAGCCGTCGCCGCCAGACGCTTTTCGGCCTTCTCCTGCAGTTCCTTGTAGAAGCTCGCATCGACGCCGCCGCCGGGTACGGCAGGCGTCGTCGGCTGCCGCGGCGGCACCGGCGCGCGGGTTACCTGCTCGCTCTGCTGAGTCTGACGCAGAGCCATGTCTTGGCCGACAGCAAAACCGAACAAGAAGATCAGTACCGAGGCGCCGAGGAAGCCGAAGATGAGCAAGACAACTTGAACGTAGCTCAAGCCGTCTGATCCGAGGCGCCGCATTCCTCTCACATCGTTTCCGGAGCCGCCACGCCGAGCAGCTCCAATCCCTGGCGGATGACGCTGCGGGTCGCACGACAGAGTCCGACGCGAGCTGCATTGAGCTCGGCATCGTCGCCGAGGACGCGGTGGCGATTATAGAAACGGTGGAACTCGGCAGCGAGCTCGATCAGGTAGAAGATGATGCGGTGCGGCTCGAGAGCACGCGCCGACTCCTCGACGATGTCGCCATACTGCGAGATCAGCCGGATCACCGCGATCTCCTCCTCGGCTACCAATCGCGAGAGATATTGCTGGCTGGCCTCCTCGGCTAGAGCGAAGTTGGCGACCTGCTTCTCCAAGCTGCACAACCGCGCGTGCGCGTACTGCACATAGAACACGGGGTTGTCCGAGGACTGCTTCTTGGCGAGATCTAAATCGAACTCCAGATGGGTATCGGCCTTGCGAGTCAGAAAGAAGAATCGCACCACGTCGCTGCCGACCTCGTCGAGCAGCTCGTCGACGGTGACGTACTCGGCGCGTCGAGTCGACATCTTCACCTGCACACCGCCGCGGGTCAGCGTGACGAACTGATAAATGATCGCCTTGATGCCGCTGGTATCGAGGCCGAGACCTTGGAGTGCGGCACGAACCTCCTGATGTTCGGCGATGTGATCGGCGCCGAGTACGTCGACGCACAGGTCGTAGGCGCGGCGCAACTTGTCCTGGTGATAGGCGATGTCGGGAAGGCGATACGCCGGCTCGCCGCTCGACTTGACCAAGACGCGATCCTTGTCGAGCCCGAGCACCTCGCCGCGCAGCCAGACGGCGCCATCGCGATCGAAGGCTAGATCGCCCTCGCGCAAGTGCTGCAAGACCCGTTCGACGCTGCCGTCGGCATACAGCGAGTCTTCGTTGAAGTAGCTATCGAAGCGGATGGCCATCCGCTCCAGCGTCTGTTTGATGTCGGCGAAGATGGCGGCTTCGGCCGCCCGCTTGAAAGCGCCGGTCGCCGGCTCATCGGCTAAGCCATCGGCGTGCTGCGCCACCAGAGCTTGTGCGATGCTGGTGATGTATTCCCCCTGGTAGCCGCCTTCCGGGAACGCGTACGTTGCCCCGAGCTGCTCGCAGTACCGCGCCTTGACCGATTCGCCCAACATCATCATCTGCCGGCCGGCGTTGTTGAAGTAGTACTCGCGGGTGACCTGGTGACCGGTCGCCTCGAGCAGGCGCGCGATGGCATCGCCCAGCACTGCGTTGCGGCCGTGGCCGACGGTCAAGGGGCCGGTCGGGTTGGCGCTGACGAACTCGACGAGCACTTTCCTCCCGGCACCGAGCGACCGTGGCTGACCAGCCTCGGTGCCGACGTCTTGGACACAGCGGCGCCAGAACAGCGGCGAGAAGCGCAGGTTGATGTACCCGGGCCCGGCAATCTCAATCGATTCGAGTAATCCCTGGGGATCCTCGATGTGGCGGACAATGTCCTCGGCGATAGCGCGCGGCGGTCGCCGCTCCGGTCGGGCCAGCCCCATTGCGATCGGACAGGCGAGATCGCCGAGAGCACGATCTTTGGGAATCTCGAAGACTAACCCAGCCCCCGCCGCCGTCTTGAGTATGCCCGCGGCGGTGGCGCGCTCCAGCGCGCCTTGCAGCAGAGCTTCAGCTCGCCGTTTCATCGTCCACCGCCCGCGTCTCGGTCCTCAACCACAGCTCGCGGGGCTATAGCCCGCATGTACCGCAACATCAAGTTAGCCGCTGGCGACAAGGGTTTTCTCCATCAACAGCCCGTCGACGCCGGGGCCATAATAATCGCGGCGCCGTCCTACCTCACGGAATCCCAAGGCTCGGTAGAGCGCGAGCGCGTTGCGATTGCCGCAGTCGACCTCGAGAGTCGCCGCCGTCGCACCGTGCTCCTGGCCGGCGGCCAGCGCAAGCTGCAGCAGGGCCGAACCGACGCCCCGCCGCTGGACCCCTGGCGCGACAGCGATGTTGAAGATCTGCAGCTCGTCGAGCACCAGCCGCCAAATGACGTAGCCGATTACCTGCGGCGGTCTGCCGGCACGCGCCACCAGGAACCGTGAGAATGGGATCCTCAGCTCCTCGGCGAACTGGCGCCGCGACCAAGGCCGGCCGTAGCCGGCGCGCTCGATCGCGTACACAGCCTCGAGATCGGCTGCTTCGAACGGGGTGAACCAAATCTCCGCAGTCAGCGCGCTCACCAGCGGATCAGCACCGCGGCCCAAGTGA
>DASPMH010000675.1:0-9392 GCA_035627175.1 Terriglobales bacterium
CGTTCGTGATGTGCGCGGCTCCCGGCGGAGAGAGCGACTCATGGCCAAGACCCATCAAGTGCCCGAGCCCGCGAGAAGTTCATGAACTTGCCGACCGAGATCCGGCGAGCGATGAGCACGTGATCGACACCGAGATGAACCAGGCCATTCGCCTCGTGCAGCCTGGGGTGAGAAAGCATCGCACGAATGGCCGCGAGCGTTGCGGGCTCGCGCCAGACCGGCCAAGCGAACGAGAACCCGTCGCGGCCCGGCCGGCCGCCGATGATCGACGGCCGGACACGGCCAGCCCGCACCTCGGGCGCGAGTGTCAGCACGCTCAAGCCCAAGGCGGCGAGACGATTGGCGCCATGCTGCGTGCCAGATTTGAAGGCAGAGTCGGTCGGATCGCCCGCCATCAAGGCGTAGCGCACGTCTTCCTCCGGATCCCAACGGAACGAAAACGATTCGTCCGAGCGATGCCACGGCGCGAATAGTGCCTCGTCGAGACACCGTGCGGCAGCCCCATCTGCGCTCGCCTTCCTCCGGTTGAGGTAAGGCTGGCGTGGAACACTGAAGAGTCGATCCAAGAAGTGCTGGTGACCTTGACCAAAGAGAAGACAGAGCGGGGTGGGATCGATGACGGGATCCTTCTTCTCTTCCTTGATCGCCGCGTCACTCATCAGTGCCGAGAGCAGATCGACGTGTTCGCGATCGTTGCGCTGGGCCCCGGTTGCAGCATTCTTCAACATTGCGCGGCACTCTCGCGGCGAATAGTTCAAATCCTTCTGCCCGCCGAAATCATACGCGGGAATCAATGAATCGATGCCGCCCAACGCGCGCTCGACAAGAGCTTCCTGCGCCACGACGCGGGCGAGAAAGAGTCGAGGGCGCAACGGTGGTGCATCGATGTCCCACGCGGCGCGTGGCCGCAAGGCGTCGCCTTCGTCCCTGCCGCGATCGCTCGCCTCGAGCGCTCGAATTAGGCCGAGCAAGGCGAGGAAGGCGAGCAGGTTATCTGGCTCTAGGCCATCGAGCCGGTGGTGAGATGCCGCTGTCATCGCGTGTTCTCCTCACGTGCGCGCATTTCCGATGCGCGGTGGTCGGCAAGCCTGAGGATCGCCTCCATGCGAGCGAGCTCCCAGGCGCCGTAGCGCGTCTTGAGTCGCTCGAACAGGCAAGCCCAATCGCGACCGCGCCACTCGAAGGAAAACGCTTGCGGGCCGACATCTGGCGCCGCTTCGGTTGCGTCACAATGAGGAAACAGCGGCCGGCCGTAGCCGTGGTGCGAGCCGACCAAGAAGAGAACCAGCTCGGGATCGTTCGCCCCCTTGAGTCGTTCATGGCGAACCGCCTTGCGCACCGAGAGCGCTTCGTGCCGCCAGTTGTCCGGCAATTGCGAAGCCGCTCGCGCCTTGCGCGGCAGCCGCCGTGCAGACTTGGCGAGTACGTGATCGGGGTCGGGCCCGAACGGATCCCCATAATGGAGCCACGCTTGGAATCGAGCGTCAGCTTTGCCCTGATCATGAAACCAGCCAGCCAGCTTCAGGTCGGCGACGAGCGGCGCCGGCAGACCAGCCAGGCGGGCGAAGGTCTCCGCCGTGTGCTCGACGTCCCGGCTATGCTGGTCGAGCGACAAGGCGAACCCCGGAAGTGAGCCGGCGCTGTCATCCTCGGTCGAGTTGGCCTGGCCCTCGTCTGTCTGCTGTCTATCGAGGCCAAGAGGCGCCAGGAAAACCGCGCCGCGTGGCAGGCCCTGGTCGTCGCTGCCGTGCAGATCCGTGTAACAGATCACTCTTCCCTTGCGCGCTGCGTCGAGCTGCTCGAGATTGTCTTGGACCTCCTCCGGCAAGGGCAGACTCGAAAGAGCGTCGCGAACATCTCGCCACTGCCGCGATCCCACTGCGGCGAGCGTCGCGGCGATGTGTTCATCGCTCACTGCATCGCGGAACAGCCCGGGTGCGATGCGCACGGCAAAGCGGCGGCCGGCGAACGGCAGTGCGACTCGCTCGCCGATATCGACCACGTCCTGTTCGGATTCGGGATTCCAGCCGCACTGATCGGCTCCACCATAAACAGCAGGGACGACGATTGTCTGGCCGGGCCGCAAGCTGCGCGGGCTCACCCAACGCGAAGCGTCCTGATCCCCGCACCAAAGGAATACGTGCCGGGCAGCGCGCTTCGCCGGTGCGGCATCGTCCTCTTCGGGAGCGGCGGCGACAACGTCGGCGAGCGCGTCGGTGCGTTTGCCCTCCACCAGCCAGCGGCGCACCGTCCAGAGCGGCAACTGGATCGCTTCGCCGGCCCGAGGTGGAATCATCGTCAGTAGGCGCCTGACGTCTTCATCGTTCTGGTACTTCGGGTCGATGTCACCACGCCAGACGACCGTGACCGAGTCCATCTGCCGCCCGGCACCGTGCAGATAGAGCGCGACCTCCGGATCGGCTGACGGGACCGGCGCCGTCTGGCTCAGCAGGTCGACATGCGCCGGCAACAAGATGGGAGCTTCCTGTTTCGTCGACATCGCTTCGGCCGGCGCGGGATCACGACACAGGCGCTTTTCCAAAGCATCGACACCGAAATCGACGAAGGCGATACGATTGCCCACATCTGCAATCTGGTTGAGGTGATCCCACGCCGCCCTGATGGTTTTGCCGTAGACCGGGTCCTCGGCACGTGTGGCCATATCGGAAGGTCCGGCCAGGACGGCGGCATACGGATGAATGTCGCGGCCGGCGCGATTGAGGCGGCCGAAACGCTGGCGCAGTGCATCGATCGGCGCAGCCTCGGTAATCAACCCGTCGAGGTCGATATCGACACCAGCTTCGATGCACTGAGTCGCAACCAGCAACACAGGCTTGTCGAGTTGCCGTGGATCGCCTGGCTTGGCGATGCGGGTGCGGATCGGCTCGAGATTCTTGGCGAGCTCTTCGCGATCGAAAGGTCGCGCCGGGCCGATCATCAGAATCGGCTCCGACAGCCGCGCGCTCGCGATCTCCTCGCCGAACGTACTCTTCAGTAAGGAAGCCAGTCGTCGCGCCCGGGCGACCCGGTTGACGACGATGGCGATCGCCGGCGCCGGTGCATTGTTCTCGGCCGCCGCGAAATGGATCAGGGCGTTGCGAACCTCGGCAAGGATCGCGAGCGAACGCTCGCTCAGATCGGTCTCTGCGTCAGACGATTCCTCGGCAGATTCAGCTTCTCCAGTTTTCCCCTTGCGCTTGGCAGGGGCAATCAGCCGTGCCGGCTTCGCCGCGCTCAGACGCCGGCGTAGGATCGCATCTTCGCGATCCTCGCGACCCAGCGAGAAATCCGACTGGGAATCTTCGCCGGGCGTCGCCGTCAGCAGGACGAAGCCGCGCGGCGCGGTGCTCTGCACCTCGCACCATCTCGGCCCTTGATAGGTGCGGACCCACTCCAACGTCTGACGGAAAGGCTCGGCGAGATGCGCTTCATCGAGCAGGATCAAGCAATCCGATCCGATCAAACCCGCGTGCACCGGCTTCATCGCGTCGGAAATTCCGTAACCTCGAAACAATAGGCGCGAGCCAACCTGGTCGACGGTCGAGCAGAGAATGGTCGGCTGAGCTGGCGTGCGCGCCCAGTCGTCTTCGCGCGGAATGCCGCCGCGGAGCCGGCGGGCGAGCAGGGGCGGGGCATCGTCCGATACGATTTTGTCGCGCGACAGCAAGCGAAGCCGCTCCGCTACCACCGGCGTCACCCGACCTTGCGGATCGCGGAGAGCCTTCGCCAACTTCTCTGCGCGCTCGAATGCATCGTCGACGACCAGACGCCGATCGACGACAAACGCGATGCGCAGAGGCGCGCGGCGGCGTTCGCCGGTATCGGCCTCGAGTGCTAGGTGAAACACAGCGATGTCGATCGCTGCGGTCTTGCCGCTTCCGGTCGGCAGATTGAGCCCCTGCGGCCATTCACCACGCTCGGCGACCTGGCGCAGCAAACGCTCCTGCCAAGGAAAGGGCGGATGGCCGTGGACCTCCGAAAAGAATGTGGCGAAATCAGCGGCTGCCAGGGTCATCGCGGGTCCTCGTCGATCGAACGGCAGAGCCCCAAGCCGAGATAGCGCCCCGCGCCCAACAAGACCGGGCCCTCCACCGGGCTCGCGAATCGGATAACTGCGTGCGTCAGTGGGCGGCTCGCGAGCCAAGACGGCAAGCGCCACCGCAACCAAGCCGGCGATCTGCCGGATGGCTGAGCAGAAGCGGCGCCGGCGATGGTGGAGTGCTTGTCCGCCACGACCTGCACCGGTCGCGGCAGCCCGAAGTTGATGCAAGCATCGGCGATCTGCGCCTCGATCTCCTCTTGGCGCGCCATGCGCGGCTCCTTCAGATGGCGGTCGAGAACGATGGGAGTAACGGTAGCGAAGAGGCGCGCAGGACGAAGATAAAGTGCTGGATCCATCGAGCGAGCCGGCGCCTCCAACATCGGCGCGAGTCGAATCCGCGTTACACCTTGCGCCGCTCCTGCATCATCCAACGAAAGCGCCAGCAGGCGGCGGCCATCGTCCTCGTCGATCGGGGCAACTTTGCGGAAAGCCGTCTTGAAGATGGCGTCTTCGAGCAATGTGCTGTCGCGCGGCGGGATCAGGGCGAAGCCCATCACATGACCATCGGCGTGCGGGAAGCCGGCGAAGGCGAGCGGTACGATGGCGGGGTGCGGAACACGGCTCCGATCGCCGTTGGCTGCGCGCCCACTGACCTCGGCTGGAACCCGATCGTCACCGACGATCTGGCCGTATCCGGCGACGAGCGCGTCGCGGATGGCCTTGGCGACCAGCGCGCTGGCGCGCAGATCCGGCATTTCTCCGTCGACGTGCTCGAGCAGGAGCCAGCGTTGGGCGAACGGATTGGATCGGGCGACGCCCTCTTCCCGCCGCGTCGTAAAACGCACGCCGGGCAGTGGTCGCCGCCTCGCGTCGAATGCTTCGCGCAGCTCCTTGAAACGGCCGCCGTACACACACCGCGCTGGCTCCTTCACCTCGCCGAGGTCGATCGCAGCAGATTCGCGAAAGAACCGGCAGCGAGTCAGGCTCGCCGAATGACCGACATACGCCGTATCGCGGGCGAGCCGATCGAGAGCCTGCACAAAAGCATCGTTGGCTGGGTCGGCCTCCGTCCACAGCAGGCGAGCGATCGGCTCATGCGGACGGGCGGCGGGGAACCGGCGCGCCTGGCGGCTGCGATACAAGGGAAGAACTCCCTTTGCGTTCTTCTGCCGGTCGCTGCGCGGATCGTTCGGCGGAACGAAGGCGATCGCGCTCGTGCGTGGCTCCGCATCGGTCGCGAGAATGCGGGGCGGCGGAAGCTTCTCCAGCCATCGCAACGCCTTCTCCTCACCCGCGTCCTGGCCGCGCGCGGCCCAAGTGGCCACCAGCGCGGAGAAGATCCGATCCGGCTGCGGCGGCCACTCCGGCATCTCGCTGTCAGGTCCTACCGCGGCGTACGAAACGCCCGACAGATATTCGATCTCGAAAACGAGCGTCATCATTCCGCGGCAGGTGCGTCCTCTTCCTCGCCGCCGGCGCCGGAGAGAGCGAGCTCCTGGCTCTTGCGCACGATCTCGACCAGCTTGTCTTGCGGCGTCAGCAGCAGCGGCTCCGCTGACAGCTTGAAACCCGTCTTCACCGCATTCTCGAATGCCTGGCGATACAGAGCCCGCGCGCTAGTGCGGTCGATCGACAGATCTCCGGTCGCTCCGTCCGGATGGACGAGCTCGAGCGCAGCGCGGCCGTCGCAGACAAGGTCGCAGCGTGACCGCAGCGCGTAACCGCGCGCATCCTGCTCGGCGAGAGCGAGCAGGCCGAGCGCGGCGAGCAGGCTGCGTCCGGCGAGTGTCTTGTCCCCATCCCCGAAGCGAAGTCGGCGCAGCGCCGCGAAGCTGAGCACGAAGCTGTGCTCGACGTGATCGCAGGTGACACCGAGAGGCTGGATCGAAGGAGCGATGTTACCGTGATTGATCTCTGAAGGCCGGACCTTCTTTGCCTTCTTGCCGGCAGCCGCCGCGCTCGTGGCCCATCCGCTCTCGCCCTTGAATACCTCGACTTTTTTCAAGACGCCGAGCGGGTCGATGCGGCTCCCGGTCCGCCGCCCGGAGGTCTGAATCTCCAGCTCGCCGGTGCGCCGATTGACGAGCACCTCGTCCACCGGCACGTCGATTCCGACGATCTCCGAAACCAGGCAACGTGCGAACTTCGCCCCGACGCCGCCACCCTCACCGGTAGAGTGCCACGAGCCAAACAACAGAGCCGTCGGCGAGATCTCCAGCAGAGCAGTGGCATCCTCCGGCTTGGCCTTGGCCAAGCGCTGCCCAATGGCGCTGTTCATGAACGGCTCACCGTCGAGAAGACTGTCGCGGAAGATGGCGTCGTAAACTCGATGCGGCGCGTCCAGCGACGTGATCTTCGAGATGCCAGCGAGATCGGCGTTGCGGAAGTCGACGACGATGTGAGGAACCGGTATGTCCGCTGCGATCGCGCCGAGGAGGCACTCCTCGAGGCGGTTCGCTTGCGACTGCACGCTGTCGATCAAGACACACCAGCTATCCTGGCCATTGCGCCGGCGCCGCTCGTAGACATGCCGCGGCGGCGGATTATTCCGTCCCTCGCCGGGGTATGTTGGCGGAAAGATCTTGTCGCCCGGTCCGCCCGACGGCTGCAATCTCTGCCGGCGACGTACCGCGGCGTCATCTTCGACGGCGCGATTGAGTGTCTGAATGTCCATTTCCCCTCCCTGAGTGGATGTCCCGAAGGACGTTTCGATTTGAGGTTGTTACAGCGACTATCCTTCAACGCCCGCGGAACGATCGGCTACCGGCAGGCACAGCCCAATGCCGAAATAGCGTCCGGCACCGAGCAGCAATGGGCCCTCGATCGCCTCAGCGAACTTCAGCTCGGCGTGAACGCAAACCCGGCGCAGGCCGCGGCCGTGGCGCGGGTACGGCATGAACTCGCTGGCGAGCGGGGCGGCCCGATGTGCGGAACGGCGGGAGATGCGCACCCACTCGGGGCGCGGCAGGTCGATGCGCTCGCAGGCGCGGGCGATGATCTCGCCCGCCCGCTGCTCCGCCGCAGCAGCCGCCGCGGCGTCGGTCGCGTCCAGCCGGCCGGGATTCTCGTCGAGAGCAATCGCCGTGATCGACGCCCAGCGCCGCGATGCGGCGCGCCAATCCGCGGTTTGATCCGGCATCTGTCCCGCACGCTCGAGCTGCAGCGCGCCGAGCCGGCCGAGTCGCAATTGAAAACCATCGAGCTCCCAGCGCGCGATCGCGCGCGAAATCGCCTGTCGATCTGCCGGCGCGATCTCGCGCGGCAGCAGGAGCGCAACGTCGCCGAGGCGGTTTGCTTGGGACGATCCGGGCAACCCGACGAACGCCACATGGGTCCGATCGAGCGGACGACCATCGGGGAAGTGCCCGGACAAGATCGCCGGCGCCGGATCGGAGGCGTGATGCAGCAGCGCGCCGCGCAGAGCGCGGGTGACTTCCTCGATCTGCCGCAGCGGCAGCTCCGTGCTGAGAGTATTGGTCTGGCGAAGCAGGATCGCGTCCCCGAAGGGCGACGGAGAAGAAGGCGTCATACGCTGGGCGAAGCGAGCCGGAGACTGAGTGCCTCGGGCTTCAATATGCGAGTACGGCTGGTTCATCCTTGAGTCAGGCTTCGGCTGGCGGCGCTCCCCCTGAGGCATTCACTTTCGTAGGCCACGCGGTCGCTTGGGGTCAAGCGCGACGGTCGACCGTGATGGTTGATCGTCATCGCGAGAGCAGCGAATTGCGCGATCGTCGCTACGAGCACGCCGCGCTCGCACAGCGGAGGTCACTCGTAGCGGATTTCGTATTCGCCGCGATGGCGCTCGGCTTTGCGTTTGCGCATCTCGCCGATCTTGTTGCCGTGGGCGTCCTCGATGTCGTAACGATCGTGGTCGTCGTCTTGACGTTTCACCGTCCCGACTTGCTTGGGATGGATCGGGTGATCGTCGTAGACGCGATAGGTGTGGCGATTGTGTTTGTCGCGCTTGATCACCTGCTCGACATCGCCGTCCTCGTCCAAGACCTCGAACCGGCGCTTGCTGTCATGATCGCGGCGCACGCTACCGACCTCGTCGCCGTCCTCGATGATTTCGAACTTGGAGTCCGAGCCGTCCTTCGGGCGAATCACCTGCCGCTTGTCGCCGGCCGCGACCGAATCGGCGGTGGCGACCGATAACAGGGCGAGGCAGCCAAGCAGGCACACCTGACGGCCCCAAGCGCATCGTTTCATGTTCCGTCTCATAGTCATTCCTCCTCGAGTCGCTGATGCGTGATGCGCCGCTTCTTAGCCGGTCTGCAAGACAGCCGCTGACGCGCGCGGCGTCGCCGGCGATGCTGCGCCGGAGCAAGATATGGGCTCTGGCGCACGGCGTACTCTCCATTTCGAGCATCGGTGCTGCGGTGATTCGAGTTCTCTTCGGATTTCGAGCTTCGGATTTCGACGCACGGCGCCTCGATCGAGGACAAGCCGTTCCACCGAACGGGTGCAGCCGGAGCTCTTTGAACACGCACGGGAAGGGTCCGAGCTCGGCCCGGCGCGCCCACACGCGCGGCATCCCGCGACGGCTTCAATGAGGCCGCGCTCGAACGAGCGCGGACGGCACGACGCTGGCGCACACGTTGCTGAAATGAACACTGCGCGTATTGGCAGGCGTTACCGTGAGTGGTAGCGGTTCGTGGGCAAGTTTCGGCGGGGCAATTACGTCTTCATGGTTTGGAAGGGAGACCACAGCCCCCGTCACGCGCACGTGTACCGAGATGGAAGGCTGGTCGCGAAGTGGGACCTTGACAGTTGGCAGGCTATGAAAGGCAAGCCGAGCGCACGACTGCTGAAACTGCTAGCCGAGCTGAAAGAAGAGGGCGTGTTATGAAGATCCGACGGGTGATTGCCAACAATCGGAAGGCGCAGCTCGAGCTCTGGGTTTCTTCCGCGGTGAGTTACCCTTTCCCTTACGCCAAGCTGGATCCACGTCCGACCTCGAAGAACCCGATTCGTGAAGTCTACGTAGATCGTGAGCTTGGAAGCGAAGCGGCAACCTACGTCCTGTCGTCGGGCGACGAAGGCGCGGTTCATATCGACCATGCGCTCGAGTACAACGAAGACCCGAACACACTGAGCGCGTTGCTGGCGCATCGACTCACGGTGGAAGCACGCCGGAGGATCGACCAAAGTCGTCTCAGCCGTCGCGAGCTTGCCCGACGGCTGAGGACGTCGGTTCCGCAACTCTATCGGCTCCTGGATCCGAACAATCCGCGCAAGAGCCTCAGCCAGCTGGTGGCGCTGCTTCATCTGTTGGATTGCGACGTCGATTTGGTGGTGCGTTCGCGCAAGGCCGCCTAGAGCTGCGCGGTGGTCCCCCGCGGCGTGGTGG
>DASPMH010000676.1:0-6363 GCA_035627175.1 Terriglobales bacterium
TAGCGCCGGCTCGGCTCCCTACGTTCCCGGATACGCCAATGCTCCCCAGCAGTACGACGACGGCGGCGTCGATTTCGAGTACGACGGCGACACGGCGGTGGACGAATACGGCAACACCGTTCTCTATGGCGAGCCGCGCACCCCGACGCCGCGCGATGCTGTCGACCTGGTCAAGAACTGGCTGCAAGGCGGCCTGGGCACGCCGACCCCGGCGCTGACCGCCGCGATGACTGCCGGCATTGAGACCCCCGGCACACTTACACCTGATGCTGGCGGTGACGACGGCGAAGCGGGAGCGAACGAGCCGACAACGCCGACCGCCGCGGCGATGCCGACGACCCCTGCGGTTGCCACAGTAGCTGCCACGACCGACACGCCTGCAGTTACCAAAACGGTTGCGACCGTCGTCGCGGCGAGCCCGACGCCGAGCCCGCCAACGCCCACTCCAACGGCGGGACGGACCGGGTCGCCAGGGCCGACTCAGACTGCTAGGAAGTAAGACTCTGCGAGAGCAATCTGATGTTGAGAATGGCGATCCGAACGTGTCATAAGGATCGACTCATATCTGCCGGCCACCTCCTTGCGGCCGGTACCAGGAAGGACTGATCCAAGTGGGACCGTTACGCGCAACCTGGGAGCGATGGAAAAAAATCGCTCATGCGGTCGGAGTCGTACAGACTCGCGGCCTGATGCTTCTGCTGTTCGCCTTGGTGGCGGTGCCGACGGGCGTGATGATGCGCCTGAGCGGTGATCGGCTGCGTTTGAAGCAGCCGAAGGACGGCAACTGGGTGCCGCACGAGCATCAGGATCAGAACATCGACAGCGCCCGCCGTCAGTTCTGATCGCCTCGCCCGCCGTGCCCTCCACCGCCAAGAAGCCTGCTGCGGGGCAACTGCCGCGCTTTGTAGTGATCATGGCCGGCGGCGAGAGTACCCGGTTATGGCCGCTCTCTCGGCGTGAAGTACCCAAGCCGTTTCTTCCTCTGCTCGCAGGTGGGCAATCGCTGCTGCAGGCTACCGTCGAACGGCTGGTGCCGCTGGTCGGAGCCGAGCGGATCTTGATTGTCGGCCATCAGCGTCACCGCCGCCGGCTCCGCGAGCAACTGCCGCAGTTGCCGCGCGAGCACATCCTCACCGAGCCCGAGGCGCGCAATACCGCTGCCTGCTTACGCTTCGCCGCTGCCTGGATCGCAGCTCGGCACTCGGATGCAACGATGCTCTGTTTGCCCGCCGATCATCTGATTCGCGATCACGCCAGTCTGCGCCGAGGCCTGAAGGCGGGTATCGCGCTTGCCGAGCGCCATCGGGCACTGGTGGTCATCGGTGTGCCGCCCCGCGGTCCGGATACCGGCTACGGTTACATCGAGCCCGCGGAGGAGATCGACGGCAGCCCCGCGGCGCGTTGGGTGCGCCGTTTCGTCGAGAAGCCGGCGATGGCGAAAGCGCGCCAGTTGATCAAAGCGGGAGCCCGCTGGAACGCTGGCATGTTCGTCTGGCGCGTTTCGGATTTCGTCGCCGGTCTCGAGCAAGTGGCGCCGCAGTTCAATCGGGGCTTCGAGGGACTCTTTGCGACGCAGGCCTTGTCGCCGCACCGCCAGCGTGCCGCCTATGCCGCGGTGCCATCGCAGGCGATCGATGTCGTCCTGCTACAAGCTTTGAGCACGCACCGCAGCCCGGTGCGGCCGCTCGCCATGGTTCCGGGACAATTCGATTGGGAAGACGTCGGCAGCTGGAACCGCGTTGCGGCGCTTTGGGGGCATGACAGCAACGGCACCTCGACTGTCGGCGAGGCGCACTGTGTCGAGAGCACCGGTTGTGTCATTCACAGCGACGGGCGCAGGACGGTCGTCTTCGGTGTACGCGACCTGGTGGTGGTCAATCGCAGTGACGTGGTGCTGGTGATGAGCCGGGACTGCTCCGAAAGCATCCGGCAAATGCAGAAAGAGATGCGTGAGCGTGGCTGGGAAGATCTCCTTTGAGTCGGCGCCGTCGGCGATCACCTCCGACAGTGTTCGCTTTCGCAAGCTTTCGGTGATTGTGCCGGCGTACAACGAGCGCAGCACCATAACCGAGCTCTTGCGGCGCGTCTGTGCCGTCCCGATCGACAAGGAGATCATCGTTGTCGACGACGGCTCGAGCGATGGTACCCGCGAACAGCTCGAGAAGCTGCGCGAGCGTAGCGACAATGGCCGTCTGCCCGGAGCCGAAGGAACGATCAACGAGCTCAAGCTGATTTTTCACAACTACAATGCCGGCAAAGGGATCTCCGTGCGCGACGGCATTGCCGCGGCGGCCGGTGAGATCATCCTGATCCAAGACGCCGACCTCGAGTACAGCCCGTCGGAATATCCGCGGCTGATGCAGCCGATTCTCGATGGCCGCGCCGACGTCGTCTACGGCTCGCGCTTCACCGGCACCCCGAGGCGGGTGCTGTTCTTCTGGCACGCCGTCGGCAACAAGTTTCTGACGTTCCTGTCGAACATGTTCACCAACCTCAACCTGACCGACATGGAGACTTGCTACAAAGTCTTCCGTGCCGATCTGGTCAAGGGCCTGCCGCTGCGCTCGCGGCGCTTCGGCATCGAGGCGGAGCTGACCGCCAAGGTCTCGCGGTTGCGGGCGCGAATCTACGAGGTGCCGATATCGTACTCCGGCCGCGGCTACGTCGAGGGTAAGAAGATCGGTTGGAAAGACGGTGTCGCGGCGGTCTGGACCATCCTCAAGTACGCCGTCGTCGATGATGTCGACAATGCCGATCCCGCCTACAAGACGCTGCAGCGCATGGAGGCCCTGCAAGGCTACAACCGCTTTCTCTGGCAGAAGATTCGGCCGTACGTCGGTCATCGCGTGCTCGAGGTCGGCGCCGGCACCGGCAACATGACGCGCCACATCGCCCAGTGCGAGCACGTCATCGCCACCGAGCTCAACCCGCGCTACTTGCGAATTCTCGGCAACGTCTTCCGCAACGATCCGCACGTGCAGGTGCTGTCGCTCGATCTCTCTGCACCGGCGATGCCGCCGGGGCTGCCGAACGATTTCGACACCGTCGTCTGCCTCAACGTCCTCGAGCACATCGAAGACGACGTCGCCGCGCTGCGGCGGCTGCACGACGTGCTCGCGCCGGGAGGAAGAGTGGTGCTTATCGTACCCGCGCTGCGCAAGCTCTTTGGCGAAATCGACCGCGCCGTCGGCCATTACCGCCGCTACGAGCGCGCCGAGATCGTTGCCAAGCTGCAGCAAGCGGGCTTCCAGGTCGAGCACTCGGCGAGCTTCAACACCATCGGCATCCCCGGCTGGTATCTCAACAGTTGCTTGTTGAAGCGGCGCAGCGTGCCGGGGTTTCAAGCTCGGCTCAACTCATGGCTGGTGCCGCTACTGCGCTTCGAGGAGCGCTTCCAACCCGCGCGCGGAATGTCGATGGTGGTGGTCGGCCGGCGTCAGCTGTAGTCCGCCGGCTCCTCTACCAAAACCAGCCGTCGCAGCAGCTGCTCTGGGATATCTTCGAGGAAGCGCGAGGCCTTGCCGAGGATGGTGCCGAGCGAGCGATCGAAGATGTACACCGGATAGCTGAAGTAGAGCTCTTGCTTGGCGCGGGTCGCGGCGACGTACATCAGGCGGCGCTCCTCCTCCATCTCCTCTTCGCTGTTGATGTAGGCCGAGGGGAAACGACCTTCGGCCGTCCAGATGATGAAGACGGTATGCCATTCGAGCCCTTTGGCCGAGTGGATCGTCGATAGGGTCAGCAGCTCGTCGTCGCGATCGCCGGCGAGAACGTCACTGACACTGTCGGTCGGCGGCTCGAGCGCCATGTCGGCGAGCAACTGGTCGGCGCGCTGGTAGCGGGCGGCGATGGTGGCGAAGTGGTCGAGGTCTTTGCGCCGCTTGGGGTGGTCTTCCGGATAGGCGCGTTTGAGAATCGGCTCGTAGTACTGCAGCAGCTCGGCGACCAATTGCTCCGGCGACTGCAGCCATTGCTGCGACTGTCGCAAGAGCCCGGCAAGCAAGCGCAGATCGTGAGAATATTTGCGCGCCGGCAACTGCTCGAGCTGCGCTGCCGGATCGGCTGCCCCTTGGACATGCTGCAAGATCTCCTCACTGGCGCGCGGGCCGATACCCTCGAGCAAGGTCAGGACGCGATGCCAGGAGATCGAATCCTGCGGGTTGAGCAGGATGCGGACATGCGCCAGCAGATCCTTGATGTGAGCCGCTTCGATGAACTTGAAGCCGCCGCGTTTGATGAAGGGCAGGTCGTGGTGGGCGAGCTCGATCTCCAGAGCGAAGGAGTGGAAGCTCGAGCGGAAGAGCACGGCGATTTGCTCGAGCGGTACGCCTTCTTCGCGCAGCTCGAGGATGCGCTGGCAGACGAAGCGAGACTGAAAGTGCTCGTTCTCGGCGGGCACCAGGATCGGCGGCCGACCTTCGCTGCGGCGGCTGAACAGCTGCTTTTCGTGACGCTCGCGAGCCGCGCCGATGATCGAGTTGGTAACGTCGAGGATTGGCTGGGTGCTGCGGTAGTTTTCCTCGAGTGCGATTACCTGAGCCCCAGGGAACAGGGCGGGGAAATCCATGATGTTGCGGAAGTCTGCGCCGCGGAAGGAGTAGATGCTCTGGGCGTCGTCGCCGACGGCCATCACGTTGCGGTGCTCGCTGCCGAGCAGCCGGACGATCTCCGCTTGGAGCGCGTTGGTGTCCTGATACTCGTCGACCATGATGTAGCGGTAGCGCAGCGAGAGCTGGCTGCGTGTCTCGGAGTGCAAGTCGAGCAGCTGCCAGAGCTTGATCAGCAGATCGTCGTAGTCGAGCAGCTGCCGTTCCGCCTTGAAGGCGGTGAAGCGCTGCTGCAGCTCGATCAGCTCGGCGAGGTGATCGATCAAATGAGAATATTCCACCTCGATCAGCTCGGCGAGCGGGCGCGACTTGTTGACCGCCATGCTGAAGATCTCGGCGATCGCCTGCTTGCGCGGAAAGCGGCGCTCCTTCTTGTCGAGGCCCATGTGGGCGCGCAATAGGTTGATCACATCCTCGGAATCGCCCCGATCGAGGATGGTGAACGACGAGTGCAGGCCGAGTACCTTGCCATAGCGGCGCAGGGTCAAGTTGGCGAAGGAGTGAAAGGTGCCGCCGCTGACCTGATCGCAGCGACCATCGAGCAGATTGCTGGCGCGGCGCAACATCTCGGCCGAGGCCTTGCGAGTAAACGTCAGCAGCAGGATCTGAGTTGGGTCGACCCCACTTTCGACCAAGCGGGCGACTCGGTAGACCAAGGTGCGCGTCTTGCCGGTGCCGGCGCCGGCAACCACCAGCAATGGTCCGTCGGTGCTGACCACCGCTTGGTGCTGCGCCGGGTTGAGCTCCTCGGCGTAGGCGATCCGATAGCGCGCCTCGCGATCGGCGCTGCGATCCCGGCGCAGAACATACTTGTTGGTTTCCATCGCTGGCGAGCGAGCACTATAGCAGGCGGCAGCGGAGGCAGAAGAGTGCATCAAGTGTTGGATCTGCGCGGCGTGAAATGCCCGCTCAATTGGGCCCGGGCCAAGGTTCACCTCGAGCAACTGCGACGGGGACAGCAACTGGAGCTGCTGATCGACGATCCCAAGGGCGCCCGCGACATCCCCAGGGCGGCGGAGGCGGAAGGTTGGTCGGTCACCCGCATGGTACAAAAGGACGATACTTGGCATATGGTGATTGCGGTTTGAGGCCGCACGCGGTCGTTGAGTCCGACAGCGCACCGTTGTAGAGGGAGTGAAGCCCATCGGGGTCCATAGGAGGTCAATTGGCTCTACGCATTCGAGGTCCGCGGTTCGTTCCACCCCCCACCGAGCAGCATCGTATCAATCGCCAGATTCGCGTTCCCCAAGTTCGTTTGATCGGGGCGGACGGTTCACAGGTCGGCGTGGTTGCCACCGACGATGCTCTACGCCGCGCCGAGGAGGCGCAGCTCGACCTCGTCGAAGTTGCCCCGAGCGCCTCGCCTCCGGTTTGTAGAATTCTCGACTACGGCAAATTCAAGTACCAGCAGCACAAGAAGGAAGCGGAGTCGAAGCGCAAGCAGCAGACGACCACGCTCAAGGAGCTGCGCCTCGGCTACAAAACCGATGTCGGCGATCTCGAGCGCCAGATCGCCAAGGCCCGCAGCTTCCTCGAAGAGGGCGACCGGGTGAAGTTCACCCTGCGCTTTCGCGGTCGCGAGATGGCTTATCAGGACCTCGGCCGTGACAAGCTGATGAAGGTTTGCGCCGCCCTCAAGGACGCTGCGACCGTCGAGGGTAACCCTCGCATGGAAGGCCGCTTGATGGGAGTGGTGCTCGCGCCGACGCGCAAGAAAGTAGCCAAGCCAGCCGCGCCGCCAGCGAAGAAGGAACCG
>DASPMH010000677.1:0-2907 GCA_035627175.1 Terriglobales bacterium
CTGCACCAGCAATGGCGACAGCACCGATACCGGCTCCGAGTGCGCGGTACGTCTCGGACGCGCTTCGACGATCGCGCCCAACGGCATCAGCGGCTGCATGGATGCCGACGATTATCCCGGGGTCGGCAGCCGCACCATCGGCGAGGACGGCCATTTCGTCACCTTGAGCGCGAGCTGTGGCTTGCCACCGACGCGCACGCCGACACAAACCGGCACGCCGACGCGCACGCCGACCGTAACCAACACTCCGACGGTTACGCCGACCGCGACTCCGACCATCACGCCCGGTGGGCCGACACTGACCCCGACGCCGACACCGACGATTACCCGTACCCCGACGATCACTCCGACGGTGACGCCGACTCCGACCGCAACCGCGACCTTCACGCCGGATCCCCTTGGCCCGCTGGTGTTCAGCATCACCACCGGTCCCGGCGGCAGCGACACCGCTCCCGGTTGTCCGGGCGAGCCTTCGAGTGGCTCGCTGCTGCGGACTCACGGCAATCCGACCGGGGGCGTACCGGGCACGGTGTGCAACGGTACCCGCGGGGACTTCTACACCCTCGGTGGGCCGCTGGTGCTCAACGGTGGCGCGCGCAATGCGTCCGGCGTCGCCGCGTTGACCATCAATGCACCGATCGTCGTCGGCGCGAGCTTGCCGGGCTCGACGCCGAACTGCAGCGACTGCGACGTCTGCTGGCGCATCGAGCAGGACACCACCGACGGCTTCATCGATTGCGACGGTGGCTCGATCGCCAATGTCTCGCTGATCATCGACAGCAACGGCAGCAGCGCACCACCGGCGCCGGCCTCGGGACCGTACGTCCTCAGCGGCAGCAATAGCGGCGCGGGCGCCGCGGTGCTGCGGGCCTTCGTCAAACGGCTGCGCGTCACCGGCAGCTGCCCGGGCGTCAACGATGGCGCGTGGCAGAGTCCCGACAATGCCGCCTCGGTGTTGCTGGTCACCGGCAGCGCGACCTCGCGCATCGACGACCGCCGCCAGTGCAGCGGCAGTCTCTTCGGCACCGCCTGCCCGAGCTCCGATCCCTACACCGTGACGCTCACCGGCACCAACTTCAACTGCGACACCTGGAACGAAAACACCGGCGCACGCCTGGTGGTGCCCTTCCAGAACCTCGACGAGTCGATCGGCGGCAGCTTTGGCACCGGCGACATCGCCCAGGTTCTGCGCCTCAACGACTAGGGGCCCGTCCGGTCCCCTCCCCCCGTGAGCACTTCTGCGACCGGGAGGGGCAAGGGGGAGGTTGAGGCGCGCGAAAGCCTCAGCCCTTTGGAAAAGGGGGCGCACACCTCGCGGCTACATAGCTTGCGTTTTCGGCCTGCCGGAATACCGTCTCGATGGTGGTGCTGCTGCACCATGGAAGGGAGCCCTCGCCATGAATTACCTGCTCTGCCGCTTCACCTTCGTGCTTGCCCTGCTCTGCGCCACCGCGCCGGTGCCCGCCGGCGCTCAAGGCACCGGCGAGTTCCTCTGCTCGCTCGGCAGCCGCGACGGCCAGCCGTGCGAGAGCTTCGACGACTGTCCCGGTGGCATCTGTGTCATCGCTCAGGGTGTCTGTCCGGACGGATTCATCTGCGACTGCCCCGCCGGCAGCTGCACCGAAGAGGTGTTGTGCTCGCTCGACGAGGCGTTCGGGACTTGCTCGAGCGGTACCTCCGTCGGGCGCTGCTGCGATGTCGCGCTCGAGTGTCTTCCCGGCGATGCCTGCGTCGGCGCCCACAAGCTCTGCGTCGGCGGTCAGGATCAGGGATTTTCCTGTCTCGACAGCACTCAATGCCGCGGCGGCGATTGCGTCTCCACCGGTTGCTTCTGTGACGCTGGCGACTTCGACGGCTATCCCTGCGTCGGCGACGGCGATTGCCCTGGTGGCGGGTGCGACTGCAGCTTCGCCCCCAATCCGACACCGACACCGATCGGCTCGACCTGCCCGGGCGATTGCAGTCGCGACGGTCAAACCACGGTCGACGAGATCCTGCTCGGCGTGAACATCGCCCTCGGCGATGCCGACTTATCGGTCTGCCCGGTCTTCGACGCCGACAGCGACGCGGCGGTCACCGTCAACGAGCTGCTCGCCGCGATCGACCGAGCCCTCAACGGCTGTTGAGCCCCAGGTGTGCGCTCCCTTTTTCAAAGTTTCTCAAAGGGGGGCGCACACTTGGGGACTCACAGCGGATTGCAGGGGCGGTTGCCGTTGTAGGGGACCTCGTAGGGCTCGCCTGCGTCGCACAAGCCGTGGCAGAAGTTGAGCACTTCGCCGTTGGGGCGGAGAAACTCGAAGAGCTGGTCGACCGCGGCCGGGGTGTAGGCCTGGCTGCGGTGCGGATCACAGCGGTTGAGCGCCGGCGGTAGATCGGCGAGCGGCGGAATGAACGGCAGGTGCGCCGGATTGTTCGGGTCGAACGCGGCAGTGTCGTAGAACATCAGGCCCGACGGCTGCGGCCCGGTGACATCCGGAATGCCCGGGAGATTCATCAGGATCGAGCCCTCGATGTTCGGCAGCCCCAACGTCCGCGCCGCCAACTCGGTGGCGAGATTAGTAACCAGCTGATCGTACAGAGCTGCGGTCAACAACACTCGCTTGACGTTGGTGCCGGGGAGCGGATCGCTGGTGACGTGCGTCACGTACGCCGCCGACTCGCCGCGGGCCCACAGCTCGTGGGTAAGATTGAGCAAGAGGCCGCGCTGAATCGGATCGGTGACCCCCGTCAATTGAATCGCCGCATCGAACGGCAGGAACGCCACCGAGCGCGGCAGCAGCAACGCAAAGCTCGTTCCCGAGACATTGACCTGCACCCGCTCGACATCGGGCGAGAGCGCGCCGAACATCAAACCCATGATGCCGCCGAGGCTGGCGCCGAAGTAGAACTGCTCGGTGTCCGGTCCCG
>DASPMH010000678.1:0-2021 GCA_035627175.1 Terriglobales bacterium
CACCGTCAGGCGTGCCGGTCCGCTCCACGTGCTTGTTCGGCAATGGCGCGCCCACCTGAGTCCCATCGCGCGATTGACGCCATCCCGGAATTGAACCGCCTCGGTCCTGGGCGTACCCTTCCGCCGTGAGCATCGAACTACCCGACGGTACTGAAGCAAAACTTCGTGAACTTGCCGCGAAGCAGGGACGCGAGTTGCGCGCGGTGGTTGAGGAGGCGATCCGACAGTATCTCGAAGTGGTTGCCATCACCGATGTGGATGCGACGGATATAGCCGAGACGCAGGCAGCTATGTTAGGCGAGCTCCCGCGTCCGGTGGGCTGGAAAGCCGCTGATTCGTGAGGCGCGGCGAGGTTTGGTGGGCCGACCTGCCGGCGCCGGTGGGCAGCCGACCGGTCGTGATCCTTACACGTAACGCCGTTCTTGACCGACTTGAGGGAGTAGTCGTCGCGCTCGTGACCCGAGGCCTTCCAACCGAGGTTGTGCTGGGCCGTCATCAGGGGTTGCCAACACGCTGCGTAGCCAATCTCGACAACGTGTTGACGGTTCCACGCCACCGTCTCGAGCGCTGCATGGGCACATGCGGAAACGACAAGCTCACAGAATTGAATGCGGCGCTCAAGATAGCCTTCGATATCCCCTGACGTTCCCATCGCTCTTGCACAACGAATGCATGAGCGGCCGTCGCTGTCGCACGGGCGCCGCTGCCCGACCGCTCCATGCACTGTTATGCGTAGCCTTGCTGGCTAATACAACTTCTTGTATGGTGCCATTCGATGAGCAAGCCAGCGGTATGGCTCGGCTCGACGCGGCGCTGCATCCGTGAGTTTCCCGCGGAAGCTCGAGGGCGTGCGGGCTACGAGGTCTACCGCCTTGAGCTGGGGTTGGACCCGACGGATTGGAAACCGATGGCAAGTGTCGGCGATGGAGTGCGTGAGATTCGAGTACGCACTGGTCGCGAGCACCGCCTGATCTACGTCGCCAAGTTCGCTGAGGCTGTCTACGTGCTGCACGCTTTTGAGAAAAAGACGCAAAAGACGGCCCGCGCCGACATTGATCTCGCGCGGCTGCGCTACCGGGAGCTGTTGGCCGAGCGCACGCGGCAGCTGAAGCCGACGAAGAGGAACTAACGCCCATGGCCAGAGCGAAGCTGACAAAATCGAGCGGTAACGTTTTTCGCGACGTCGGATTCAGCGCTGAAGAAGCCGTCAGCTTGAAGATTCGTGCTGACCTGATGATCAAGCTGTCGAAGATCATCGAAGCCCGCGGTTTGACGCAGGCCGCCGCGGCAAAGCTCATGGGCGTCACGCAGCCGCGGATAAGCGACCTTGTGCGAGGCAAGATCGAACTCTTCAGCATCGACACCCTCGTGGAGATGCTTTCGCGTGCCGGCGCGACCGTCCAAGTGGCTGTCCGAACATCAAAGCGAGCTGCTTAACGAGTACCTGAGCGGCGGGCGCGAGGCGTATGCGATCATCGCCGTCGTCCCTGCCCGTCCGCTCCAGGTGTTGTTATGCCAACCGCACCCGTCAGTGAAGTAGTCGTGATGCCAAACGTGGCTTGCGCGAGTTGCCTTAGAGCAGCTAATACGCGATCCCAGGCGCACCACCTTGGCAGTTGGGGCACCGCCTAAGGTGTAGATCACTGCCGTTGGCACCGTACTGCCTCCCGCACCAGCCACAAAGTGTACGGTAAGCGTACTGCCCGTGATCTGTGCCGGGCTGGCGGCGATGGCCAAGGCAGACCTGTCCGTTACGATTGACGTAACCAACGCGGACCGATGGGCCTTCGCCCTCGAGCCACTCCCCAGGTTTCCGGTCGAAAGTCCGACGCCGGAGCGCCGCCCAATCCTGCGGCTGAAAAGGCGCACCACGGGACACAAGCTTCAGGTCCTCCGATGGCGTCGGGTAATGGGTAAGGCCTGCCTGGTCGGTATCCACCATGACGCCGCCGCCAAGATACGACCACTCTTCTCTCGGGAACTGCGGTGCGTACTCGTCCGTGTCGACACTGAACACCACA
>DASPMH010000679.1:0-3384 GCA_035627175.1 Terriglobales bacterium
CGCCTGCAAAACGAGCCGATCGACGCCGCCGAGCTGGCGCGCGCCAAGGCGGGTTTGGAATCGAGCTTCGTCCTCGGGCAGGACTCGCTCTTCTACCAGGCGATGCTGCTGGGGCAGTACGAGATCAGCGGCGGCTGGCGCCTGCTCGACGAGTATCTCGGCAAGATCGAGGCGGTAACGCCCGAAGCGATTCAGCAGGCAGCGCAGTATCATCTCGAGCCTACCAACCGCAGCATTGCCATCCTCGAGCCATTGCCAGCGCCTGCTGGAGTACAACCGCCGGTGCAGAATGCACCGATGGAGACGGTCCATTGAACCCGATGCGTAGGACCGCCGTCGGGTTAGCTCGGCTGGCGTTGCTGTTGCCGTTGCTGGCGTCTCCCGCTGCCGCGGTCGGCCCGCAGATGACTCGCACGGTGTTGCCCAATGGCGTGATTCTGATTGTCTCCGAGCAGCGCGCCGTGCCGATGGCGGTGGTACAGGTGCTGCTCGATGCCGGCGCGCGGCGCGACCCCGCCGGTAAAGAGGGCGTAGCATATCTGACCGCCGATTTGCTGACCGAGGGCACCGAGAGCCGCAGCGCTCCGGAGATCGCCGCGGCCATCGATCGCATCGGCGCCTCGCTCGAATCGTCCTCCGGAGTAGATTCCGCTTTCGCCAGCTTGAAGGTGCTCAGCAAGCATCTCGATACCGGTCTCGATCTGCTCACCGACGTCTTGCTCCATCCGAGCTTCCCCGCCGCCGAAGTCGAGCGGCGGCGCGAGGCGGTGTTGGCGGCGATGAAGGCGGCGGAGGACCAACCGGGTCACGTCGCCAGCCGTCGCTTCACCGAGCTGCTCTTCGCCCAAGAGCCGTACGGACACAGCGCCGACGGCATGCCCGAGTCGGTAGCCAAGATCACTCGCGCCGATCTGCTCGACTTCTACCGCGCCAATTACCGCCCGAGCGGCACCATCGTCACGGTTGTCGGAGATGTCGACGCGGCGCAGATCCGTGCCGACTTCGAAAGCCGTCTGAGCGCCTGGAGTGGCAGCGATCCGCGTCCTTTCGAATACGGCATACAACACCCCGATCGCACCCGCGTCGTCACCATCCCCAAACCGGTTCCGCAGGCGAGCCTGGTACTCGGTCACCGCGGCATCAGCCGCGACAATCCCGATTACTATGCGGTGACGGTGATGAACTATGTGCTCGGTGGCGGCGGCTTCGGCTCGCGGTTGATGGACGAAATCCGCACCAAGAGCGGCCTCGCCTACTCGGTCGGCAGCGGCTTTACCGCGCCCAAATCGCCGGGCAGCTTCCGCATCGAGATGCAGACCAAGACCGCGACGGTGACCGAAGCGCTGCAGCGCACTTGCGCGCAGCTCGAGCGTATTCGCGCAGGTGAGGTTACAGCCGACGAGCTCGATAGTGCAAAACGCTACCTGACCGGCAGCTTTCCGCTGCAATTCGACAGCAACTCCGAAATCGCTTCGTTTCTCACCACGGTCGAGTTCTACGGGCTCGGTCCCAACTACGCCGCGGACTACGTGAAACGAATCGAAGCGGTCAGCCGCGAAGATGTGCAGCGGGTAGCCCGCACCTACGTTCGTCCGAAGGACCTGTTGCTGGTGGTCGCCGGCAATGTCGACCCGGCGCAGCTCCCTGCCGTGCCTTGTCCTTGAAGCGGGTCCAGCTACTCCTACTCTTCCTGATTGCCGCAGCGCTCGCCGGTGCCGGCGACGTAGGCGCGATGGTGATTCGCGGCGACGCTCTGTGGCGCGAACAGCCCTCTTGCCCCGAGGGTTGGCAACAGCCTGATTTCGACGATTCCACCTGGGCACCGGTCGAATTTCCCTGGATCCGGCTTTGGCCGTACGAATGGCCGCTCGATGCGGAGGCGCGCCCGTTCTGGGGGACCGCGTTCCATGGGATCAACTGCGTTCGGCGCCGCTTCGATCTGCCCCAGGGTCCGCCGCTGTCGGCGCCGCTGCACATCTGGGTCGATGACGATTACGAGCTGTTTGTGAACGGGGTATTCGTCGGCGCCAGCCTCGACGGCACAGCGGCTCGGCCGGGAGAAAGCTACGATGTCGCGGCGCAACTGCGCCGGGGCGGCAATGTCGTCGCGATCCGCTTGCGCGATACTAGCGGGGTGATGGCGGCGCTGGTGTCGCTGACCCTTTCGGGCGTGGCGGAGCCACGACGCGGCTGGCGTGAGCACGCCAGAGCTTGGCTGCCGTATGGGAAGGCGGCTGCCGTCGTCGTCGCCGCGGTGGTGTGGCTCTTGATCACTCGACAGATAGGGCACTGGTGCCGGCGCCGTGCTGTCGATGCTGATGCTGTCGATGCTGACAGCTGGGCGGCGGCAGCGCTGGCGATCGCGCTGCTGTGCGAAGGGCTACTGGCGTCGCTGACGCTGTACTCCGGTCAGACCGCCATTCCCGACCTGCAATGGCATTGGCTCTCGCTGGCCCTGGTGATGCTGGCTTTGAGCCTGCTGTGGGCTGCAGCCGCGCCGTGCCGGTGGCCGGCACCCGTACCTGCGAGCCAGCAGCACCGTTGGCTCGTGATCGCCATCGTCGCGCTTGCGGCTGTGCTGCGTATCGTCTGGCTCGACTCGATCCCGACCGGTTTCTTTCAGGACGAAGCGACCAACGGCAACGATGCGCTCGAGCTTGCCACGAAGGAGTGGCGGTTGTGGTCGGAAAGTGTCGGCGGGCGGCCGACGCTGTTTCTCTATGCGATGCTGCCGGTCTTGCATCTGTTCGGCACCAATTACCTGACGCTGAAGGTGCTGCCGGTGACGATCGGTATCGCTACGGTCGCGGCAGTGTACTGGCTAGGGCGAGTCGCGTTCGGCTCCCGCATGGCCCTCTGGGCGGCGTTTCTGCTGGCTGTCTCGCGCTGGCACATTCATTACAGTCGTTTGGCCTGGGAGGCGATTTGTGTCCCGCTCTTTGCCGCCGCCGGCTTCGCACTGCTGTTACAAGGCTTGGCTCGCCAAGGGCGAGCCGCTGCGCTGCGCGTCGGCGCGGGCGCCGTGCTGCTCGGCCTGGGGCTGTATACCTACGCGGCCTACCGCGCCGCGATCGCAGTGGCGATCGTGTTCGGCGCGAGCGTGTTGCTGCTTCGCAGCGAAAGCGGACGTCGAATCGAGCAAGCGACAGCGAAGATTGGGCTGGCCGGGACCGTCGGCTTGTTGGTCGCATTACCGCTGATCCTCTTCGCCGTGAGGCAGCCTGAGCTCTACTGGCACCGCTACCACGACGTGTCGCTGACCAGCTTCATGGCCTACTACGACACGCCGATGCCCTGGCTGCACCAGATCGGCCGCTCACTGCTGTCGCTCAACAACGCCGGCGACGAATTGATCCGGCACAATCTGCCCGGCGCAGCGCACCT
>DASPMH010000680.1:0-5190 GCA_035627175.1 Terriglobales bacterium
CTGAGAGCCTCACCAGCGCCGACACTGGTGAAATGAGCCAACGAACCGTTCGGGCTGAGGAGCCCCGAAGGGGCGTCTCGAAGCCCAGGCAACCTCGGCCTTCGAGACGCGGCCTGCGCGGCCGCTCCTCAGCCCGAACGGATGCGCCTGCGGTTCGTTAGCTCAGTTCATCGTGTCCGCACTGGTGAAGCTCTCAGTACCCACTCGAGCGCGAAGGGCCAGGGTCCGTAGCCGCTGGCGGTGTTGATGTGGCCGGCCGCGGGGATCAGGTGCAACGGCATCCCCAACCGCGCCGCGATCTCAGCGAGCTCTTCGGCGGACGTGAAGTCATCGTTGTCGCTGCCGACCATCAGCGAGCTCGCCGCGATCGGCGCCCAGGCCTCGCGGCGCTGCGGTGGCGGCAGAAAGCTCTCGACCGGCTCGAACAACAGGTAGGGCGACGGTGGCGCTACCAGCAACGCGCCGCGGACATTGTCGCTACCGTCTCCGGCGAGCAGGTGATCGACGGCCCAACAGCCGAGCGAGTGGCAGACGAAAAGCACCGGCGTCGAGCTGCGGTCGCGCCAGCGCCGCAGCTCGCCTACCCAGACTTCCTTGTGCGGGCTCTCCGGGTCCGGCAGCTCGGGGAAGGCGACTTGCTGACCGCGGCGGGCGAGCTCGGCGGCGAGCCAGCGCTGCCAATGATCGGGACCCGAGCCGGCGTAGCCGTAGACGAAGACGATCACGTCACGAGCCACCGCGTACGGCGCGGACGAAATTGTTGTTGGTGCGCAGCACCGAGTCGACGAAGCCGCTGCGGAAGTCGACGGCGCCGGCGATGGCGGGATCGATCTTGTAGGTGGTCGACGACCAGTAATGACCCGCCATGCTGCAGCTGCACATCAGCACCGAGCATTTCGGCGTGCAATTGAAATTGAAGATCGGATCGGTCGGCGGCCGCTTGCCGCGGGTAGCCAGGGTCGCCAGCTCGTCGACATTCGGCAGGCGCCAGTCGTTCTGGCCGGCGAAGGCGGCGGCATTGAGCGCCTTGATCTTGGCGATGCAGTCGGTCCAGGTGTACTTCTTGTCTTTGTCGTGGACCGATTCGTCGTCGGAGAGCTTCTCCCAAATCAGCTTGGTCTTGGTGTCGGTAATGGTGCCGTCACCGTTGTCCTGATAGCGCGGCGTATTGTCCGCCGCCGGCGGATCTGCGGCGATCGCCGCAGTTGCCCACGCAACGGCGACGCTCGCAATGATGCGCACAGCCACTCCCCGCATATAGAACCCCCTGAATGTTGGCTGCGCGTTTCATAGGCCCGAACCGCAATCGACAGCAAGCGCCGCGGTAGCGCGCTCTCCGAGCGCATCCGCGCCGCTATACGCACTGGCTCTCCGAGTCGGATGATTGGCGCCGCCAACGACCGGCCCCGCATCTGCGGAGCTCCCGGACGATGCGCCGCGGGCCTCCCGGGTGCCTGCGCACTCGGAGAGCGAGCGCTACAGCGGGCTATATCGGCCAGGCGGTCGGGAGCTCGGCTTGGCCGCCGCACTCGCGGCGTAGCTCGATGGTGCGGTTCTGGGAATCGACGAACACGCAGCGCGGCTCCCAATCCCGCGCTTCGGCTTCCCCGAGCTGAGTGAACGCCGCGATGATGATCAGGTCGCCCTTGGTCACCTTATGGGCCGCCGCGCCGTTGACGCAGACTACCCCCGACCCGGGCTGCCCCTCGATCGCGTAAGTGGTGAACCGCTCGCCGTTGGTCACATTCCAAATGTGGACCTGCTCGTACGGCAGAATGTCGGCTCCCGACATCAGCTCGGAGTCGATGGTAACGCTACCTTCGTAGTGCAAGTCCGCGCCGGTAACGGTCGCTCGATGGATCTTGCCTCGTAGCATGGTTCGCATGGGTTCACCCTCCGAAGAACGATTCGATTCTCAGTGACTGTCGCGCAAGACGCAGTTGTCGATCAGCCGCGTGCGGCCGATGTGCACCGCCAGTGCCAGCAGAGTCGGACCGGAAATCCGCTCGACCGGCTCGATGGTGTCGACGTCCATCAGCTCTGCATAATCGAGCCGCGCGAGAGGCTCGGCAGAGATCACGTGCAAGGCCGCGGCGCGGATCGTGGCGGCGCTGGTCTCGCCGGCCGCTACCGCGGCTTGCGCTGCCTGTAAAGCCCGCGCGAGACATAGCGCCGCGCCGCGCTCGACCGGCGAGAGATAGGCGTTGCGAGAGCTCATCGCCAGGCCATCCGGCTCCCGCACGATCGGTCCGCCGAGGATCTCGATGTCGAAATTGAGATCGGCGGTCATGCGGCGAATCACCACCCATTGCTGAAAGTCTTTCTTTCCGAAGACCGCGACATGGGGTTTGACGATGTGAAAGAGCTTGGTGACCACCGTCGCCACGCCGCGAAAGTGGACCGGACGCGATGCGCCGCAGAGGGCTTGGCTGACCCGCTCGACGGTGACCGCCGTCTGATAGCCGTCGGGATACATCTGCTCGGCCGGCGGGAAGAACAGCACATCGGCGCCGGCGGCCTCGAGCATCTCGGCATCGCGCCCGAAAGCGCGGGGATAGTTGTCGAGGTCCTCGTCGGCACCGAACTGCAGCGGGTTGACGAAGATCGAGGCCACCACCCGGTCCGCCTCGGTCCGCGCCAGCCGCACCAGGCTGAGATGGCCCTCGTGCAGATAGCCCATCGTCGGCACGAAGCCGATGCGGTGCCGATCGCGGCGGGCTTGGTCCGCCCACGCCTGCATCGCCCCGATGTCATCGATCGTCTGCATCCCGTCCCGGCATGCCGCGCTAGACCGCGGCTTTCTCCTCGCGTGACACCGTCGCCAGCGTATGGAAGGAGTGCTCATCGGTCGGAAAGGTCCGGTCGCGGACCTCTTCGACATACTCGCCGATCGCCTGCGCCGCAGCCTGCCAGAGCTCGGCATAACGCTTGGCGAACTTCGGGGTGAAGCGATCGCACAGGCCGAGCACGTCGTGCAGCACCAGGATCTGGCCGTCGCAGTGGCGCCCGGCGCCGATGCCGATCGTCGGGATCGACAGCTGCGTCGTGATCTCGGCGGCGAGATCGAGCGGGATGCCTTCGAGCACCACCGCGAAAGCGCCGGCGTCCTCGAGCGCCAGAGCGTCCTCGATGATGCGATCGCGCTGCCCCGGCTGTTCGCCGCGGCGGCGGCCCTGCACCTTGTGGCCACCCATGCGGTGCACCGACTGCGGCGTCAGGCCGATGTGGCCCATCACCGGGATGTCGACGGCCGCGATCGCACGGACGGTCGCGGCAACCGCCAGACCACCCTCGAGCTTGACCGCCTCGGCGCCGCCTTCCTTGATCAGCCGGCCGGCGTTGCCAATCGCCTCGGCGATCGACACTTGGTACGAGAGGAACGGCAGATCGGCGACCAGCAATGCCCGCTGGCGCGCCCGCGCCACCATCCGACTGTGGTAGATGATCTCGTCCATGGTGACCGGCAGGGTGGTATCCATCCCTTGCACCACCATGCCGACCGAGTCACCGACGAGGATCACGTCGACGCCCGCCTGATCGGCAATGCGCCCGAACGGGAAGTCGTATGCGGTCAGCGCCACAATCGGGTCGCCGCCCTTCCGCTTCAGGATTTCCGGAACCGTGACCTTGCGCTGCATGAAAAAGCCCTCCTGGGACCGATCCCGGAGGGCCTGCGCGCACGGCTGACGTGACTGCCACCCCCGCCTTACGTGAGTCGATGCAGATGTCATCGCTCATCGGCGCGGGTTTGATCCCGTACCAACCCCTGCGTTGGGGTCTCTCCGTCTCGGTCCATTTCTCGGCTGTGCCGAGCTTATTTGGATCCAAGCGGTATGTAGTGTTGCACTCCTTGCCCCATCGATCTGATTTCTCGGACCAGGTCCGCGAAATCCTCGGGTCGGGTGGCGAAGTCGATTTCGGAAGAATCTACGACGAGTAGGGGCGTTTCGTCATAGTAGAAGAAGTAGTCTCTGTATGCCTCCGCGATCCGTTGTAAGTACGCCGGCGCAATGCGTCGCTCGTAATCTCGGTCTCTCTTGCGCAGACGGTCCAGCAGCACTTCACTGCGAGCCTGTAAATACACTACCAAGTCAGGCTTAGGCAATCGGGCATCTACTAAATTGAAGAGTTGCCGGTAGAGGGACAACTCGTCGCCGTCGAGGTTGGTTTGGGCGAAGATCTGATCCTTGCCGAAGAGATAGTCGGCGACGGTGCTCTGATTGAAGAGATCCTGCTGGGCGAGCTGGCGCTGCTGGCGATAGCGGCTGAGCAGGAAGAATAGCTGCGCCTGGAAAGCGTAGGATTTGGGATCGTCGTAGAATTTCTTGAGGAACGGGTTCTCGTTGACCTGTTCGAGCACCAGGCGGGCGTCGAACTCCTGCGCCAACATCTGGGCGAAAGTGGTCTTACCCACTCCGATCGGCCCTTCGACGACGATGTACTGGGCTCGTTTCAATCGCGTCCCCGAGAATTGCGGCGCCTCGCTAACACAAGCCTGCCACACACGCCAGACCGGTTGTAGCGCGCGCTTCTCCGAGCGCGCCGGCCCGCGCCCCCCTCCGGCTGTAGCGCGCGCCTGTTCTTATCGGCGGAGAAAGAGGTAGAACCCGCGGCATGAAAAAACTGCTGGCGGCGACCGGGCTGGCTTCGATGGTCGCCGTGCTGTGGTGGACCGACCTCCTCAGCACTTTGGCCGAGCCGGCAGCGATCGAGCAGACGGTCGCCGCCGCAGGGATGTGGGGCCCGCTGCTCTACATCGCTCTGGCGGTCGGCCTGTTCGCCGTCTTCCTGCTGGCACCGCCGGTGTGGGCGTCGGCCGCACTGTGGCCTTGGCCGATCGCCTTCGCCTACTCTTACGTCGCCTCGGTGCTCGCCAGTGTGCTCACCTACGAGCTGGTGCGCCTGTTCGCTCGCGATTGGGCCCGAGCCCGGGTTCCCGCCAAGATCCAGAGCTGGGAGCAGCGCCTCGAAGCGCGGCCGGTGCTGACGGTGCTGGCCTTGCGGCTGATGCTCTGGGCGAATCCGATGGTCGACATGCTGGCGGCGGTCAGCACCATCCCCCGCCGCAGTTATCTGATCGCGACCCTCGCCGGCCTGCTGCTGCCGACCGCTCTGCACGTCGCCCTCGGCGCCGGCGGCATCGCCGCTGCGGCGACCGCACCGTGGTGGCTGTGGATCATCGTCGGCGCC
>DASPMH010000681.1:0-4136 GCA_035627175.1 Terriglobales bacterium
CACGGCCACGGCTACCCCTACGGATACCCCGACCCCCTCGCCGACGCGGACGCCGACCGACACGCCTACGCATACGGCTACCTTCACTCCGACGCAGACGCCGACGCGGACGTCGACAGCGACCAGTACCTTCACCCCGACCAACACTTCGACACCGACCCGAACGCCGACTCGCACCCCTACCTTCACCGCGACATCGACGTTCACCCCGACTTCGACCCCGAGCGACACGGCGACGCCGACCAACACGTCGACGCCGACCCGCACGCCGACTCCGACTGAAACGGCGACGCCGACGCAGACTCCGGGTGCGAGCGATTGTTGTCAGTGCAGCTTGCCTGCCTGCGGTCCGCCGGTGTCGGGCGCCTGCGCGCCCGGCTGCTCGCCGGTGTTCGATGCGGTCTGCCTCGGCGCCGGTCGCTGTGTCACCCGCACGCCGACGCATACGCCGACGCGGACGCCGACCGATACTGCGACACCGACCAACACCGCGACGCCGACGCGGACGCCGACCCACACCCCGACACTGACGCCAACCTCGACGCCGACGAACACCCCGACCTCGACCTTTACCAATACGCCGACGCGCACGCCGACGCTCGGACTCGATGATTGCTGCCAGTGCGACCTGCCTGCCTGTGGCCCGCCGGTAAACGGCGTCTGCGGCGGTGGCTGCGCACCGATCCCCGGTGGCATCTGCACCGGCTCGGGATTGTGTGTCACTCGTACGCCGACGCCGACCGCTACGCTTACCCCGACGCCGTTGTTCTCGCCGTCCTCGGAGAACTGTGTGGTGCTCGGTCCGAGCGGCACCGGCATCGTGCCGCAGAACAAGCGCACCGGCTGCGAGCAGAATTGGCAATGCGCCGCCAGCGCCGACGCCGACCTGAGCTATGTCTACAGTGAACAGACGGCGGGCGTCGGGCCGCGTGTCGACATTTACGCCATCGCCGACCCGACGCCTCGTCCCGAGCCGATCGCTCAGGTGCAGGTGCGCGCCATCAGCCGCGCCGCCGTCGGTCTGTTCGGCACCCAGCTGCTGACCCAGCTGCAGCTCAGCCCGAGCGGCGGCATTCTCAACGGCCAGACAGCTCAACTCGGCACCAGCTACACCGTCTACAGCACCGCCTACACCAACAATCCCGCCAGCGGCCAGCCGTGGCAATGGAGCGAGATCGCCGAGCTCCAAGCCGGTATCCGCCATCAGGTCAGTGGCAACGATGAGGCTCGCACGACCGCGGTCTTCGTCGAAGTGTGCTGGGTGACGCCGACCCCGACAGCGTCACCGACGGCGACGGCGACGGCGAGCCACACGGCGACGCCGACACAGACCGCGACCGCGAGCCTGACGCCGACGGCTCTGCCGACGGCAACCCCTCCACCGAGCCCGACACATTCGCCGACGGTATCGCCGACAGCGACGGTCACCGCGACGCGAACGTTCACGCCTACGCCGACGCGCACGCCGACCCGCACCAACACGCCGCTGCCGACACCTACCGCGACCGTCTCAGGGACCCCGACGATCACCGGCACGCCGACGATTACCGCGACCATGACCGAGACCCCGTTGCCGAGCCCGACGCCAACGATCACGCCGACGGGTTTGCCTACGCCGACCGCAAGCGAGACTCCGCTCGCCAGCGCAACCCCGACGGAGACACCCACCGCGACGGTGACCTTCACTCCCAGCATCACCGGCACACGCCCGACCGAAACGGCGACGCCGTCGCGGATCGATTTCGCTTTCGCTCAGGGCAGCAACCAGTGGTCGTGTGCCTTCAATCTGAGCTTCAACTCGCTGTTGTCGGGCGCGACCCGCAGCTTCACCACGCTCAAGACCAACAACGGCGCACAGCTCCGCAACCTGTTCCGGGTGATCTATGTCGCCCCCGACCTCAGCGGCGTCGACTACACTGATCTGCGCCAGTTGGTTGCGCCGGGTGGCCCACTGGAGACCTTCACCAGCCTCGGCGGCGTGCTGGTGCTCAACGTCGCCGGCTCGGCGGGCAATCAGGACGACATCGCTCCCGGTGGCGTCGACTTCGTCGCCGGTACTGTCCACAATGCCGAGCAGTTGGCGAACCCGAGCCATCCGTACTTCCTCGGTCAACCGTTCGGGCGGCCGATGCTGACGGCCGCGGATTTCTCTAATTGGAATCCGACGGATGTCGGCACCCTCGGCAGCGTACCAAGCGGAGCGACGGTGCTGCTGCAGAACGCCGACGGCCCGAGCATGGTCGAGTACGCCTATGGCGCCGGTCGGGTGATCCTCAGCTCGATCAACTTCTGCTGGCCGGCGCGTCCGGGCTCGGACGGTCCGGCCGCGATCAACCTGCTGCACTACAGTCGCTTCTTCAGCGGCGGCGCCCAGACCCCGGCACCGACCGTGACCAATACCGCAACCCGCACCGTGACGCCGACGCCGACTACCACCGCAACACCGCGGGTATCGCCGACGCGGATGCGCACGCCGACGGTCGAGCCGGCCGGTCCCGGCGACGTCAACAGCGACGGCCGTATCGATCAGGCGGATCTGCTCAGTTTGATCGAAGCAATCTATGCGGATGAAGCTCCGCTGCTCGCCGACGTCAATTTCGACGGCCGCGTCGACGCGGCAGATGTCGTCGCCCTGTTGATGATCCTGTAGGTGCAGGCCCCAATCCCCCTCCTTTGGGAAAGGGGGCGAACACTCGCGGGGCGACGCCCTGCTTCTTGGAGACCCCTAGCGAAGATGATAGCGCCGACCTGACCAGCAACGGAGAAGACGGATGCAGTGGAACGTTCGGATCGGCTTGGCTCTCACCTTTCTCGCCGCGGCCGCGCAAGTTGCCGCGGCGCAGTCTGCGCGGCCGCAAGCCCATAGCGCTCAGATCGGTCCGCCCCCGGTGGTGCTCGATCTCGGTCCGGTCAAGCCGACGCCGGCGCCGACGCCGCGGCGTGCCGACAAGAAGCGCTTCGTTTCGACGGTGACGGCGCAGAATAGCGCCGACGGCGAAACGGTGATCTCATTCGAGGTGATGGATGTCGCCGACGAGGGCAACGAGAAGTACCCGCTGATCGCCGCGAAGAGCTACTCGCTCAATGACGCCGAGGCGACGACGCAAGCCGAAGCGCGAGCCATCGCCGAGCGGATCGTCACCCAGATCCGCCAGCTCGAGCGCGAGATGCTGCACTTCGCCGAGGTCGTCGGTCCGCCAAAGGAGCGCGAGCCGCTGGTGAAGTGAGCGGCCAGCGCACCCCTGCAAGCGCTCAAGGCACCCGAACTACCAAGCGGGCTTCCGCGCCCAAAACGCCCGAAAGGTCGCGCCAGCGGACGGTCACCAGGGTATCGCCCTCGGGGAAGCGGAAGCCGAAGTCGACCGGGCCTTCGGTGCAGAACTGGTCGGTCGACCGGTCGCTGGCGAAGCGGAAGTTGCCGAACTCGCTGACGGTGCAGGCCAGGGTGGCCGCGGCGTTGTAGTCGAAGCGGCAGGCGAAGTCGTTGAGCGCGTCGGCGACCATCTGCGAGCCGCCCGCGAACGACGGTGGATTGATCGCCGGAACACCGCCGGGAGGTGGCGCTTCGGGATCGGTCGAGCCCTTGTCGCAGACGGCGCTGCTGCCGTTACCGAGGTTGCGGTTGACCTGGATCTGCAGATCCGGACGGGCGGACGGATTGCTGGGGTCGTTGTTGAGTCGATTGGTTCCCGGCGGGCTACCGCTGGCACCAGCGCGCGCTTCGCCGACGATCAGGAAGCCGAAGGCGCCGCCGAAGTCCGGGTGGGGAATGCGGACGTAGATCGGATCTCCCGCCGGGGTGGTGCCGTTGGGCGTCAACACGCCGCCGTCGGCGCGGGCGAGGCCGAAGAAGGTGATCTGCGGTCCCAGGCCGAGGGTCGGAGTTGCCGAGGGCGTTGCGGTGTGGGTCCGCGTCGAGGTGATCGTCGGCGTGTTGCTCGGGGTGCGGGTCAGAGTCGGGGTGCGGGTCAGCGTCGCGGTACGGGTCGGTGTGAAGGTCGGCGGCACGGTATTGGTGCGCGTCTGAGTGATCGTCGAGGTCGGCGTGCGCGTCTGAGTGAAGGTGCGGGTGATCGTCGGCGTCGGGCTGAGGCTCGGCGTGCGCGACGGCGTCGGGGTGAAGCTGATCGTCGGTG
>DASPMH010000682.1:0-4484 GCA_035627175.1 Terriglobales bacterium
AGCTCGATCTACAGTTGAGCCACGTGCGCTCCTCGTGCGGCTGTATGACCGGCAGCTCGATGATCGAGACGGTTCCGCCGGGGGGACGTGGCGAGATCGAGGTCACCTTCAACAGCACCTCGTATTTCGGCAAGATCACCCGCACCACCTCAGTGTTGAGCAACGACCCCAAGCAGGCGGTCGCCCGTCTCAAGATCAGCGCCGACATCGGCTACGATGTCGCCGTCGATCCACCGGAGATCTACGTCGGCGCGGTCAAGCGCGGCAGCGAGGTAAGGGCCTATCCGCGGGTGCTGATCGGCGTCGGCCGCAACGTGCAACTGCTCGGACTGGAGTCGAAGAGCAACATCATCGAGGTCGACTGGGCCGATGTCGGTCAGGGCGCGCGCGAGCGCCGCCTGCAGCTGTCGATCAAGAAGAACGCACCGGCAGGCGAATTCCGCGAATCGATACTGATCCGCACCACCAGCGATCGCCGCCCGGTGATTGCGGTGCCGGTGGTGGGCATCGTCGAACAGGCGACCCATAAACTGTTGTCGAATCAGGGCTGACGATGATCCCACGCGACTTCGACGTGATCGGCTATGGCCTGAGCAGCGTCGATCACCTCTGCGTCGTTCGCAACCATCCCCGCTTGGATTCGAAACAGGAGATGGTCGCCTACGAGGTGCAACCCGGAGGACAGGTGCCGACGGCCTTGGTCGCGCTGCAGCGCTGGGGTCTGCAGACCGCCTATGTCGCTGCTTTCGGCAGTGACGATGCCGGCTGTATGGCGCGTGAAGCCCTGATTGCCGACGGCGTCGACGTGTCGGCGACGCTGGTTCGCCAAGGAGTGCGGCAGCAGGCTTCGATCATTCTGATCGATCAAGTGTCCGGCGAGCGTTCGGTGCTCAGCCAGCCTGCCGACGAGCTGATCGTCGGCGCCGGCGAGCTGCAGCCGGAGGTGATCACCGCCGGACGCGTATTGCTGATGGACGCGGTCGACATGGAGGGCGCGATCCTCGCCGCTCGCTGGGCCAAGCGCGCGGCGATGCTGACGGTCCTCGACATCGACAACCCCGCCAGCGGCATCGCCGAGCTGCTCGCGCTTACCGATGTGCTGGTCGTCGGTTCGGACTTCCCGGCACGGCTGACCGGTACCACCGACGTGCGTCGCGCCTTGCGGCAAGCTGCCGCGATGGGGCCTTGGTTCGTCGGGGTCACTCTCGGACCGGGCGGAGTGCTGGCGTTGGTTGATGACCAGTTCCACTTCGTGCCCGCCTTTCCCACCCGTGTCGTCGACAGCACCGGCGCAGGCGATCTATTTCACGCCGGTTGCGTCTACGGCCTGTTGCAGCAATGGCCGGCAGCGCAGACCTTGCGCTTCGCGGCCGCCGCGGCGGCGCTCAAATGCGAGAAGCTCGGCGCCCGGCCCGGCATTCCATCGCTCGAGCAGACCGAGGCTCTGGCTCAGTCGGCGACGCTCGGCTAAGTCGCGAGCATGAAGCTGCCACCGCCGACGGAGCTCGCCGGATGGGGTCGCCATCCGGTAGTGCGCGGGTCCGAAATCCTCGGAGAGGACCTTCCCGAGATCACCGAGGGCGTCAGCTTGACCCGAGGATTGGGACGCTCGTACGGCGACGCCTCGCTGCCGGCGCGAGAAAGCAGCCGAGTCGCCGGCTCGCCCCTAGCCGACCGGGTCTTGTCGTTCGACGCCGAAACAGGGTTGTTGCGCGCGGAAGCCGGCTTGCCGCTGTGGCGCCTCAATCGCCTTTTCTTCGAGCGCGGCTGGTTCACGCCGGTCTCACCGGGCACGCACTTCGTCACCCTGGGGGGCATGGTTGCCGCCGACGTCCACGGCAAGATGCACCACGTCTACGGCTGCTTCGGTGAGCACGTCACCCGCCTGAAGATGCGCGTCGCCGACGGCCGCATCCTGGAATGCTCCGACGAGGTCGAGCCCGAGCTGTTCCGCGCCACCATCGCAGGCATGGGGCTGACCGGCCACATTCTCGAGGTCGAAGTGCGGATGATGCGCATCCCGTCGCCGTGGATGTGGCAGGAGACGATCATCTGCCACAACCTCGACATGCTGCTCGATCAGCTGCGCGAGGCGGGGTCGAAGTGGCCCTTCACCGTTACCTGGGCCGATTTACTCGAAAGGGGCCCGAGCATGGGGCGCGGCCTGTTGATGGTCGGCCGTTGGGCTCAGCCGGACGAGGCGCCGAAGGATCCGCCGAAGTTTCGCAGCCCGATCTCGGTGCCGCCGATTTTCCCGAGCTGGTTGGTGCAGCCATGGATGGTGCAAGCGGCGAACTGGGCCAACTATACTCTCAGCCGCTGGCGACCGCCGCGCGGTATCATCCATCCGGAAACTTTCTTCTACCCGCTCGATACGCTGCGCGACTGGAACCGCGTCTATGGGCGGCGTGGCTTCACTCAATACCAATGCGTGCTTCCGGTGACCGGTGACTACTCCGCGCATCATCGCTTCATCGACATCCTACGGCTGAAGCGCGCCCCGGTGTTCCTCTGTGTCATCAAGGACTGCGGCCCCGAAGGTAAGGGGATGCTGTCGTTCCCGAAGCTGGGGGTGTCGTACGCGTTGGATTTGCCGGTCGATGGCCGGACTCAGGAGATCGTCGACGCCTTGAACGAACTGGTGATTGCCGAAGGCGGGCGGATTTATCTCGCCAAGGATGCTTTCACCCGCGGCGAGCACTTCCGCGCCATGGAGCCGAGGCTGGAACAGTGGCTTGCGGTGCGGCGCCGGTGGGATCCGCAAGCGACCCTGCGCAGCGCCCAATCGGTCAGGATCCTCGGCGACACGCCGCCGTGATCCGGGTTGCCGATCGGAGTAACAAAGCCGGACTAAAAGAAGAAAGGCCGAGAGACTCGGCCTGGGCGGGAAGACAAAAAGAAAGGCGGCGACACCGAAGTGTCGCCGCCTTTGCTGAGATCGAGATCAGACCGCGCCGGCGATGGTGGTCAACGTGGCGTTGGCCGAGTCCCACAGAGTGGTGACGTTGCCCGCGATGGCGACCGCGGCGAGAGCGGCGCCAGCGCCGATCACTGCGAGAGCGATGCCGTACTCGGCGAGATCCTGACCCTTGGTATCTTGAACGAGCTTCTTGAGAATGGACATGGGAGCCTCCTTAAAATGGTTGGTTGTTGCGAGCGAACCCGGAGTCAGGCTCGAAGCTCGGAGGGTGCGCGCCCACCACTTCGCTTCGTTGTGCGCCGTCGTCACTCGCGAAATCATGTTGAACGCTTCAGCAGGAGGTGTGCCAAGGACAAAGGGAAGTTAACTAAGATTTTTCTCCGGTTCATTTTCGAGCCAGCGTCACGATCTTGTTGCTGGTGTCGATCCAATGACGAATTGCGGTGATGAAGGACTGTCGATCCCCGAAAATTGAGACGACAACATTAGAGAGAAGAAACGAGTTCGACTGACACTTGCGTGCCAGGGCGAACAGAAGGAGACGACGCGGGAGGAAAGCCTAGGAAGTACTCGGCGCCGCACTCAGCCGCTGAATCCGGCCTGACACATCGCCACCAGCTGGTTTGCGCGAGCTGCGGCGGTGTGGCTGGCGAGGACGCGAGCCCGCGCCGCCGCAGCGATGCGCCCCAGCTCGGCGTCGCTACGGCCTACGGCGGAAACCACCTCGGCGGGGGAGTCGGCGACCAAGATTTCCTCGTCGATCGCGAACAGCTCCTCGAGGCCGCGCCAGCGGTCGGATACGATAGGCGTGCCGCAGCTGGCAGCCTCGAACAAGCGAACCGAGGGTGAGTAGCCGCTCTCCACCATCGCCTGGCGGGTGACATTCAGGGTCAGCCGGTTGGCGCAGTAGAAGGACGCGTGCCGCGACGGCGGCAGATGGTCGCAGTGAGAAACGTTCGCCGGCAACGCGACGTCCGGCGGGTACATGCTACCGACGAGCCAGAACTTGTCGCTGCCGCAGAGCTCGGCGGGACGCAGCAGCAAGCGTTCGACGGCCGGCTGGCGATCGGCGGAGTAGGTGCCGAGATAGCCGAGCGAGCAGCGGAAGTTCTCGTCTGGCGCCACCGGTCCGTGCACCTCGGGATCGACCGAACAGTACAGCGCCTCAGCCCGGCGCGCACCCCAGCGCTGGCGCAGCTCGGAGAGCGAGGGGCCACCGGCAAAGCTGAGATACAGATCGAGCTCGGGAATGATCGCCGGCTCGAGGTAGCGGACGCCGCCGGCGACCGCCGCGCCGTCGCGAGCGAGGGCGGCGAGAGTCACCGGTGTATCGATATCGTAGAAGACCTTCAGGGCGCGCTGCTGCTCGAGCACCAGAGTCGCGGCAGCTAGTCCGTCGGGACAGAACGAAGTGATCACGCCGACATCCGCCTCACGCAGAGCCTGACGCGCCAGGCCGGCGACGCTCGACCAATCATCGTAGAGCACCAACTTCGCACAATCGGCATCGTCGAGATCACGAGCCCGGGCGTAGTAGTCGACGTCGCGCTCGAAGAAGGTGGCG
>DASPMH010000683.1:0-4671 GCA_035627175.1 Terriglobales bacterium
AGCCAATCCTCAATCACGACTTCTTGGCCAATTGAACCTCCCTCTCTGCGTTCGCCATGATCTCGCTTTCCGTTCCCGGTCGTTTGTGCTTGTTCGGCGAGCACTCCGACTGGGCCGGGGAGATGCGGCGCGAAGATCCGCGGCTTGCTCCCGGGCTGTGTTTGATTGCCGGCACCGACCAAGGCATCACCGCCATCGCCGAGCCGGCGCGGCGCTTCGAAATCATTTCGCGGCTCGCCGACGATCGCCGGCCGCGCTCGTTTGCCGCGCCGGCAGACCCGGCGGCGCTATTTGCTGCGGCGCATGCCGACCCGTTCTTTCGCTATGCGGCAGCGACGGCGGCGGTGCTGATCGAAGAGCAGCGCTGCGGTGGCGTGCGCATCGAGATCCGAACGAACGATCTGCCGATGGCGCGCGGCTTGTCGTCGTCTGCAGCGATCTGCGTACTGATCGCGCGAGCATTCCACCTCGCTTACCGAATGCAACTGACCCTCGAGCAGGAGATGGATCTCGCTTACCGCGGCGAGCGCGCCGCCGGATCGCTTTGCGGCCGAATGGATCAAGCGTGCGCTTACGGCAAGCAGCCGGTGCTGCTGTCTTTCGACGGGGACGCCATGGGTGTAGAGGCAATCACTCCCGCCGCCCCGATCGAAATCCTCGTCGTCGACCTGATGCACCACAAGGACACCCCGCGCATCTTGGCGGATCTGCGCAACGCCATCCGCGAGGACGAAAAGCTGCGGCTGGCGCTCGGCTCGACCAACCTCGAAATCGTCCGTCGCGCCCGCGACGCGGTCCGGCTCGGCGACGCGGCGACGCTCGGTACGCTGATGACTCACGCCCAAGAGATCTTCGATCGTGACGTAGCGCCGCATTCGCCAGAGCTAAGCGCGCCGCGACTGCATGCCGTGCTCCATTTCGGCGCCGAGTCCGGCTTGAGCTGGGGCGGCAAGGGCGTCGGCTCGCAGGGCGACGGCTGCGCGCAATTCGTCTGCCGTGACTTGCCCAGCCGCGACCAGCTGGCGCGGCAGATCACGGCAGCCGGCTTGGGGCGCTGCCTGCCGCTGACTCTAGGCTGATGGCTCCCGCATTCCCCTCTTAGCGAGGAATGCGGGGAACCTGCGAGAGGAACCGAACGACGCCTTACGGCATCGTGGTCGTCTTCTTCTCGATCTTGGTCACCTTGCCGTCGGGTCCGACGACGAGAGTGACTTCCTTGCCGCTATAGGTATTCAGGTCGACGTCCGAAGGGGCAGTATAGACCTGGGTGTGGCCCTGCAGCTTGAAGGTACGAGAAGACGGATCCTCGACCACGATCACCCCGCTCGGTGAGGACGTGGTGCGCTTCTCGACGGTGGTGTGCTTCTCTTCGACTTCGACTGCCGATCCGGCGAAGCTCGCCGGGGCATACAGCAGCGCACCGAGCGCCGCACACAGAGAGCAGGAACGAATGAAGTTGCGCATGGGTATTCCTCCTGCCGCGTATAGGGCAAGCGCCATGCCACGGGGATTGGCATCACCCCGCCAATTGGACGGCTCCGCTTACCGCAATCGCTGTAAATCGGCGGCACCCGGACACCACACGCTTTACAAAATACCTCCCGAAGGGAGGTCAAACCTGAGGTATGAAATCCCCCGTGCCTTCGGCACTGCCCCCTTTGGAAAAGGGGGCGCACACCTGGGCGGGGATGAATCTCCCTAGGGCGCGGGGCAGCCGCCGCCGAAGCGATTGAGCGAGTTGACTACTTCGCCGATGCTGACCGCGCCGTTGTTGTCGCGATCGCAGGTCGGGCATGAGGTGGTCGGCGCGGCGGGGTTGCACAGGGGCACTCCACCGAAGTGGTTGATGGCGCGGACGACCTCGCCGATGACGACACTGCCGCTGCCGTCGCAGTCGCCGTTGCAAGTGGTCACTTCGATTTCGTTCGCGAGTGCGATGACCGCCACCTCTCCACCCGCGCCATCCTCCGCGGTAGCGCTGAATTCGAGCGGATAGCTCCCGGGAGTCGTGCCGAGCAAGGTGCGGAACGTGCAGACGTAGAGATCCTCGCTCGATGGAATCGCGGTGGGGCCACCGCTGACGGTGATCCGCTCGACGCCGCTGCTCAGATTCTCGCGGCTCAACGTCTTGCCGATTTCCGGCGTTGAGATGCCCGGATCGATCGAGCAGTTCTCGAGAGCGAAGCGGGTCGGATCGAACTCGATCACCGTCGTCACCGCCGCTATGGCCGGTCCGCCGGCGACGACCGAGGCCGAAACGCAGGCGCGCCCGTCGAAGTTGGCGTCGGCAGCAAGGCTGGTCCCCTTGTTCATGCGGATCTGAACCGACCCCTCTGTCGTCGGTGTCGGCGATCCGGCGGTAGGCGTTGCCGTGCCGGTCGCCGTCGCCGAAGGCGTTGGAGTGATGGTGCGAGTCGCAGTCGCTGTCGCCGTCGGGCCGCTGACCGTAGCGGTTGCGGTCGGCGGCACGTCGCCGCTGCCGACGAAGACTTCGAGCTCGGCTACCGAGGTGAATCCCGAGGCGCCGCCGGCGATGCCGTGGAGGCGCACGCCGTTGCCGGCGACCGGTGGGAAATCGAGCACGTAGGTATTGAAGGGGGTGCCGTCGTTGCTCGCCGGATACGGAGGCGTGCTGACCAAGCCGGTGACATCTTGCCAGGTGCCGTTCTGCAACACCTGCAGCCCGAGCGAGGCAAACCAGCCGCCATCCTCGAAGTGGCGGCCCTCCTGGAAGACGACTCGGGTGAAGGGATAGGTGCCCGGATATTGGTAGCCCATCCAGTCGGCGCTGCCGGGATCCTCGCCGTGATAGGTGTCGTACTGGCGCTGAGAGTCTTCGCTACCGACCTCGGGCTTATCGCCGTCGCGAATCACCTCGAGATCGGCGTTGCCTCCGCCGCCGGCAACCGGGAAGGCGGCGACGATCGTGCCGAGCTGAGTCACCTCGCAGGCCGGCGGATCTTCGAGCTGGCAGTTGGCATCGCAGCAGTCGCCGGGCAGCAGATTGCCGTCATCGCATTGCTCGCCCGCCTCGAGGGCAAGGTTACCGCACCCGGCCGGCAATGTCGGTGTCGGCGTGGCGGTGATCGTCGGCGTCGGCGTCCCGCCGCTCGCCTCGTCTGCGGTAAATACCTCGAGCTCACCGACCGAGATGAAGGTCGATGCCCCGCCGGGGACGCCGTAGATGCGGATCGCATCGCCGGTGACCGAGGGAAAGTCGAGCGTGTAGGTTTCGTAGGTGACGCCGTTGTTAATGCCGGGGTACGGTGGAGAGATCGCCAAGCCGGTGATGTTCTGCCACACACCGCCCTGGCGCACCTGCACCGTCAGCGTCGCAAACCAACCGCCGTCCTCGAAGTGCCGGCCTTCTTGGAAAACGACCCGGGTGAAGTCGTGGCTTTCGGTGAATTCGTAGCCGATCCAATCTTCGTTGGCCGTTTCCGGCCCGTCGTAGGTGTCGTATTGGCGCAGCGACTCTTCGTTGCCGACTGGAGGCTTGTCGCCATCGCGGATCACTTCGATGTCGGTAGAGCCACCGCCGCCCGGACTTTGCACGGCCGCGATGATGTTGCCGAGCGGGGTGATGTCGCAGAAGTCGCCGGAGCAAGGAGGTAAGACGATCTGCGCGTAGTTGGCGGTGAAGGTGACCGGAGTGCTGCCGGCGACGACGGTGTGGTTGCGGTCGCCACCGTCGGACCACGATGAGAAGGCATAGGTTTCCGCGCCGAGCGCCTGGCGCGACGAGGCACCGATCTCCGCCGACGAGCCGACGATCACTTCACGACTGAAAGGCGCGGTCGCGCTGAAGCCGCCGACGCTGAGCGTAAGGCCGCTCGGGACAGAGGCGAAGCCGAGCTGCACGGTCTCGGGATGAATCTCGCGCGCGACGGTGTGGCTGACGCCGTTCGAATCGGTCGCCGTCAGACGGATCTCGAGGAAGGCGGGGTAGTCGTGATCGGGCGCGACGAAGGTGGTGCTGGCGACGCCGGTGATCTCCTGCAGCGGATGCTGGTGACACTCCTGCGGGCAGTGGTGGAGGATGATCGCCCAGCTCAGAGCAGCGCCGGGCAGCGTGCCGTCCTCGGGATCGGTCGCCGAGCCTGAGAGCGCGATCATATCGCTCACTTGCCAGCTGGCACCGGCGATCGGGCTGTCCATCACCGCAGTCGGTGGCGTGTTGCCCGGCGTGACGATGGTCGTGGCGATCGACGATAGTCCGTCTTGATCGCTGACGCGCAGCGAGACGGTGATCGTCGCCGCCTCGGTGTAGACGTGCATCGGCGCGACTGCGGTCGAATCGTCGAGCTCGCCGTCGCCGTCGAGATCCCAGGCGTAGCTGAGAACATCCCCTTGATCCGGATCGGAGGACGCCGAGGCGTCGAATTGAACCTGCAGCGGCAGCCCGCCTCCGTTCGGCGTAGCCGAGAGCACGGCCAGCGGCGGGGCGTTGCCGGGAAAATACTGGATTCGGCGCAGCGATCCGAAATTGAAATCGACATAGAAGAGATCGCCGTTCGGGCCAATCTTGAGATCGACCGGGCCGTCGGCGCCGGAGACGAAGGCTGCGCGCGTGCTCGGATCCGGAGCACCGCCAACACCCGGGAACATCGTCCAGATGCAGTTGCGACCGTAGTCGCCGAAGAACAGCGCACCGTCGAAATTATCGGGATA
>DASPMH010000684.1:0-3307 GCA_035627175.1 Terriglobales bacterium
AAGGCGATCACTGTAGCTGCCGCCGGCAGGCGGCGGCAGGTGAACCTGGGGCGGCGACCGGCGAACCTCAGGCAGGGCGGGTGAGACGCGACCGCCGCGTCGCTCTGACCGAGCGCAGCTACATAGAGGGGCGCAGCTACAAAGAGGGGCGGGTTGAATGTACGAGAGGTCGGTAAATCGTCAGTACGGGCGAGGGGGGGAGCGGTGCCGGCTGTGAAGGGGGGGGGGCACAACCGGCACCGCGGGGGACCTTTGGGGTATGACCCCGATTTGCTCGCCACGACACCGTGGGGGGAGGGCGGGTTTGGCGAACGTCATGCGGGGTCCTACCCACCTGCGAATCACTTGGAGAGTATCCGTTGCACTTGCCGTGCCAGTTTGAATCGAGATCGCCGGCGATTTTAATGCGCCGATGTCTACCCAAGTGGTGTAAAAACTTCTGACCGAATTGCCTAACACTGGCAAAATGACCAGAACGCGCCTTCCGACCGTCAGGTCGGGCTTGTAACTGAGCCGCATGGACGACCGTACCCTCCCCGCGCTCAGCCTCGCCGCCATGCGCGGCCGCCGCCAGGCTACTCTCGATCTCGCCGCTGAGGCGGAACGCCGCGGCTTTGCTGGTATCTATTGTCCAAGCTTCGGCGATGGCGTCGGCCTGTGCCAAGCGCTTGCCTTCAGCACGCGCGAGCTCCCCTTCGGTACCGCCATCGCCAACATATATACCCGCCATCCTCACGATTACGCCCAGACCGCGACCATGATCCACGAGCTCAGCGGCGGCCGCTTTCGCTTCGGCATCGGCGTCAGCCACGCGCCAGTCAATCGCCGACTCGGCCTCGACACCGGCAAGCCGCTCGCCGATACCCGCCGTTTCGTCGCTCAGTTGCGCGAAGGCGCGGCCCGTTGGGGTGACCTGCCCCCGGTGATCCTCGCGTCGCTACGTCGCAAGATGGTGCAGCTGGCCGCGGAGATCGGCGACGGCGCGATCTGGGCGAACGCGGCACGGTCCCACATGTCGACCTCGCTCGCCTATCTCGGTGACAAAGCCACCGCCGGCGATTTCTTTACAGGCAATATGGTCCCGGTGTGTATCGGCGAGGACCGCGCCGCCGCGGCGCTGGTGAATCGTAAGACGCTCGCCGGCTACGTCACCCTGCCGAACTACCAGGAGTACTGGATCGAGGCTGGCTACGAGGAAGAGATTACCGCGATCCGCGCCGCCATCGTCGCCAAACAGTACGAGCGGCTGCCCGCGCTGATGAGCGACCGATGGCTCGCCGACTGCACCCTGTTCGGCTCTGCCAACGAAGTTCGCGACGGCATCGAGGCTTGGCAGGCGAGCGGTATCAAAACCTTGATCCTGGTTCCCTCGTCGACCAGCGGCGGTCAGCTCGACGCGGTACGCGAGATCTTCCGCATCTTCGAGTGACTCCGGTCCCTTCCCCGGCGCGCATCTTTTGCGCGCGGGGGAGGGCTAGGGAGGGGGCGAGCTCTGAGATGACGGTGCCACCCTAGCAGCACAGGCAGCACTGCCATCCAACTCAGCCAGGACGAGTCTGTCCGAGCGATGGCGCAGCCGCCGCCGCTTGCCGCAGAATCGTTGCTGGCGGGGTTGTAGAGCGTCATCACGCCATTGATGTCGTCGCCCTGCGGCCGATCGAGGTTGCTCACCCGGCGATTCATCAGCGCCTGCACCGCCTGGCCATGGTCGTCAGGATGGATCAGCCCGAGGACGTGACCGAGCTCGTGAGCCAGGACTCGGCGGATGTCGTAGCGGGGCCGCAGCGGCCCGTCGTAGGCGTCCCAATTGACCGAGGCGTCGAAGAATACCGGCGCATTGACCATCCGCGCGTCACCAGTCTCATAGCAATTGGTGGTCTGCGCCAGCACATCGCCGAAGCCGCGCCCGCACAGGGTGTTGGTGAAATAAACCGGGTTGTCTCCGGCGGGGCCGGTGTTGGCGCACACATGCCCGGAGCCCTGCGGGCCGCAAGGGTCGATAAACGGCGCTCCGGTCTGGTAGCTGAAGCGGAAGCGCGAGCCGATCAGGTTCCAGTCTTCCGCCGCAGCAATGGCATTCTCATCAAAGCTGACTGTGCCATTGCTCAATGGGCCCGGTGCGAAACCGAGCTGAAACTTCATGTGCGCCGTCGGCGGGCGCCAAACGACGCAGCGACCGATGTCGAGACAGACGAAGGCGACCGCTGGTCGGGGGGCGGCGCCGAATCCGACAAGGGCGCCGAGCAGCATCAGCAGTACCTGCGGGCCGCTCATCGCTGACCTCCAGCCGGGCTGCTCGGATGAGCCAACTCTTCGCGGACCAAACTTTCGAAATCACTCAGCGATAACGCCGGCTGCGTCGATCCGCGCGGCGCGCTGCGCAGCTGCGCCCCGTCGAGCCCGCTCAAGCGCAGACCGTCGTGCCGCTCGACGACGTCGCTCTTGAGCTGCGGGTCGTAAACGACGCGGAAGCGACCCTGCCAAACTCCGACGAGCGGACAGATGTCGCGCCCGTTGCCGCGGACGAACAGCACCGCTCGCTCGCCGAGGGTGAACCGCGGCATGTCGGCAATGGCGACTGTCTTGCCGTCGGCGGCCTTGCCGCCGGTAAACTCGAGTGTCAGCTCGCGACCGACCTCGCCCTTGAGCACGGTCAAGTCGGCAAAGCTCACCAGCGTCAGCGGACCACCGCGGTCGTCCGTACCGGGGCGAATGTCGACGACACGTCCGACGACCACCTGCTCGGCCAGAGCGACGAGCTCGGCGAAGTCGCGCTCGACCACCGACATCGCCAACGCCGCAACCGGCACGATCAGCGCCAAGCTCGACAACCCACCGCGCAAAATTCTCATCGCCACACTATCAATGATCGGCCGAGCCGGAGCAACGAACCTCGGGCGCCGGCCTAGAAGGTGTATTCGATCTGGGCGGTGTAGATGACGTCGGCGCGCAGGCCATCGCGGTTGAGGGGGAATTGGAAGTTGCCGGAGACCACCATTGGGCCGAAGACGTTCAGCTTGAAGCCGACTGCCGACTGCAACACGTCGTCATTGAAGCCGTCGCGGTTGTCGTCGTGGAAGCCGAGGAAATCGACGGCGAAGACCAGCCGATCGATGAAGCGGAGATCGGTGCCGGCGATCCACAACGCCTGACTGACATCGCGGCCGTCGCGCAAGGCGTAGCCAACGTTCAAATGGGGCGAGGCGTAGGGGAAGTCTTTCGACGCGATCAACAGCGAGGTCAGCGTCACGCCATGATAGCCGAGGAAGTTGTCGGCATTGCCGGTAGGGATCGTCAGCGACTCCGA
>DASPMH010000685.1:0-8774 GCA_035627175.1 Terriglobales bacterium
CCGGAGTCATCGGCAGGGTGACCACCGCATCGCTGGTGCCGCTGACGACGCGCTTGACCTCGTCATAGTTCTCGTCATCGGCAGTACGAAGGAACGGCACCACTTCGAAGTCGCCCCCTCGCTCGCCGTCCTGCAACGCCAGTGAGACGACGAAGTCGGTCTGGTCGAAGTGCCACTGCAACTCGTCGCCGTCGCCCATCACCGCCAGGTTCAGTGCGCCGAGAGGATCGGCGTAGCGATACAGCGGACCGCGCTCGAGGATGTCGCCGATGAACTGCATCAGCGGCTGCCACTCGTAGAGCCGGCGCAGCGGCGAGGCCGGAGGAAACTGGTCGTAGGCGACGACGCTGACAGCAGCGCGTCCGACCCAGCGGCGCGGATGATCCTCAGGCAGCTCACCGGAGCCCGGCTCGAGGTAGACGGTGCCGTAACCCTCGCCGCGGTAGGCGATTGCGCCGAGCGCATTGGCATCGGCGACGGCGGCGGCGAGCCCCAGCTGGCTGAGAAAGGCGGTCAGCTCGGCAGCGCCGCGGCTCTTCAGCTGAGCCTGAGCCGCAGCGATCACCTCCTGCAGACGTGGAGAATCGGGCGAAAGCAGAGGGTAACGATCGAGATCAACGAGTCCGGCGGGGTCGCAGCTCATACGGGCATCGCCCTTAGTGCATCCACCCACACCACAGCAAGTCATCCTCCGATCCCCCTCCTTTCTAAGGAGGGGGCTAGGGGGAGGTTACCGCAGCACGAACCTCACCCCGTACTCCGTCTCCAGCGACATCGCGTCCGACATCGGCTCGTCGATGACATCGATCGTCACCTCGGCCGCGGCGTAGATGTCGATCATCGCCGGTTGCAAGAACACCGCGACTCCGGCGACCGTCCCGATCTGGCGTGCGTGGGGGACGAGCACCGCGTCTTCGAGCAGGTGCGGCGCGGTGCCCTCGCAGCAGCCGCCGTCGATGGTGAAGCTCAGCCGGCCCTGCCGCTCGGCACGGACCCGCGCCACCACCGCCGCGGCGCGTTCGGTGATCGCTACCTTGGCCATCAGCGATGACTCGCGGCCGGCGGTGACTCGCACCGCCGGCCGCAAGCAACCTAGTTGAACAGCGCCTGGAAGTAGAACTTCCCTTCCGGCGGCGTGCTCTCGCCGACGTGGATGTGCTTGAGCTCGTGGTATTCGGCGAGGCCCCATTTGCCGAGCTCACGGCCGACGCCGCTCTGTTTGTAGCCGCCGAACGGGAAGCGCAGGTTGATCATGTGGTAGTCGTTGATCCACACCGTGCCGGTCTCGATGCGCCGCGCCAGCGCGACGGCGCGCTCCTGGTTCTGCGACCACACCGCGCCGCCGAGTCCGTAGACCGAATCGTTGGCGATGCGCACCGCTTCATCCTCGTCCTTGTAGCGGATCACCGAGACCACCGGCCCGAAGATCTCCTCCTGAGCGATGCGCATCTTGTTGTCGACGTCGTCGAAGATCGTCGGCTCGAAGTAATAGCCCTTGCTCATGTCGCTCGGGCGCTTGCCGCCGGCGACGCACTTGGCGCCTTGCTCCTGGCCGAGCTCGACGTACTTCTCGACGGTCTCGCGCTGCGCGGCGCTGACCAGCGGACCCATGGTGGTCATCATGTTCATGGTATCGCCGATATTGATCCGGGCGATGCCGTTGATCATCTTCTCGACCAGCTCGTCGTGGATCGACTCATGCACCAGCACACGGGTGCCGGATTCGCAGATCTGGCCCTGGTGCATGAAGGTTGCGAACAGAGCACCGAGAGCGGCGGTGTCGAGATCGGCGTCGGGGAGGATGATGTTCGGCGATTTGCCGCCGAGCTCGAGGGTCACCTTCTTCAGCGAGCCCGCGCCGAGTTGCATGATGCGGCGGCCGACCTCGGTCGAGCCGGTAAAGGCGACCTTGCCGATGTCGGGATGGCTGGCGAGCTCTTCGCCGGCGGCGCCGCCCGGTCCGCTGATCGCGTTGACCACGCCGGGCGGGACGCCGGCGGCGGTGCAGATCTCGGCGAGCATCAGGGTGCTGACCGGCGTCACCGAAGCGGGCTTGATGACGACGCAGTTGCCGGCGGCGAGCGCCGGTGCGATTTTCCACGCCGCCATCACCAGCGGGAAGTTCCACGGGGTGATGCCGGCGCAGACGCCGATCGGTTCGCGCACCACCAGGTTCTTGCTGGGGATCGGCACCATCTCGTCGTACTCTTCCTGCAGCATCGCCTTGTACTCGTCGCCGCAGATGTACTGGCCGAAATGCATGAAGGTTTGCGCCGCCCCGGGGACGTCCATGGTCATCGCCTTGCGCAAGGTACCGCCGCCGTCTTGCACCTCGGCGGCGGCGACTTCGTCCTGGCGCTCGAACAGCGCCGCGCCGACGCGCTGCAGAATCTCGCCGCGCTCTTCGGGTGACTTGTTGCGCCAGACGCCGCGGTCGTGGGCTGCCTTGGCGGCAGCGACCGCTTTGCGGACATCCTCGCGGTCGGCGACAGCGACCGTCGCCCACGCCTCTTCGGTCGCCGGGTTGACCGTCGCCGCCGTCTTGCCGCCCTTGGCGGCTTGCCATTCGCCGTTGATGAACAGGCCGAACTCTCGCATCGCTACCTCCTGAGCCGATGATGAAGCTGGTTGTGGATTAGGACTTCGAGCGCGCAAACCTAATGACGTGGCGTGGCTCAGGTCAACCGCAGCGCTTGCTTCCTTCGACCGCTTTGCTGCATCCCTGAGCGCCGTGAAAACCCCAATTGCCGCCAGTCGCCGTCCCACCTATGGCGCCGCGACTCGACTCGCCCGCATCGTCCATGGATTGCTCGACCGCCCGCACGGTTGGAGCTTCGCTGCGATCGAGGAGGAGCTCGACATCTCGGAGCGCACGCTGCTGCGCTATCTCTCGGTCTGCCGCGAAGAGCTCGTCGATCGCAACGGCAAGCCGATCCTCGAGAGCTTCCGCCGCGGCGATCGCCGCATGCTGCGCATTGCCGCAGCGGCACCGGCGCAGGAGTCGGGCGCCTACGAAGTGTTGCTGCTGTACTTTGCGCTCAGCGTCTTCCGCTTCCTCGACGGCACGGTGCTCAAGGAAGGAGTCGAGGGCTTATGGCAGCGGCTGCACCGCAGCCTGCCGAAGAACCAGCAGATCCGGCTGGCCCACTTCGATCGCAAGTTCTTTGCGGTCGATCACGCCGTCAAGGACTACGCCGATCTCGACGAGCGCATCGACGAGCTGATCCGCGCCCTGGTCGACCAGCGCCGCCTGCAGATCGACTACGCCGGCCTCCTCGGCGACGGCCACGTGCACCGTTTCGATCCGTACACCCTGGTGATGTACCGCGGCGGGCTGTACCTGATCGGGCTGAGCCACCATTACCGCAAAATCATCTATCTCGCGGTCGAACGGATTCGCGCGATCACGCGCACCGGGGAGCAATTCGACTATCCCAAGAGCTACTCGCCGCAGAAGCACACCGAGGGGGTGTTCGGCATCGTCGACGGAGCCGAGACCGAGGTGACGCTGCAGTTGCTCAGCGAAGAGACCACCGCTTACCTCAGCGCCCGCCGCATTCATCCGACGCAGAAGTTCCGGCCGCGGCGCGACGGCACGACCGAGTTGTCCTTGCGAGTGCGCGGCACGGCGGAGCTGATGCATTGGATCCTCGGCTTCGGCCCCTACATCAAGGTACTCAAACCGAAGGCTCTACGTGACGAGGTACGGACAGCTCTGCGGGAGGCCGCGGAGCTGTACGATTGAGCCAGCGGCGTCGGGGATGGCCTGCAGAAATCCCCCTTTGGAAAAGGAGGCGAACACTCCTTCAAAGGGCTGAGGCTTTCGCCGGCGAAAGCCTCAGCGCCGCAGGCGCGGGGATCAAGCAGTCCGGGGCTTGCATCGGGGCGCCGGTCTTGCCTGTTGGGGGTATGGCTCTCGATGCGCGGCAGTGGCGTAGGGTGCGGGATATCGCTCGGCGGCGGCTTGGCTTTCGCGAGCTGCGGCCGGGGCAGGCGGAGTCGCTCGAGGCAGTACTCGAGGGACGCGACACGCTGGCGGTGCTACCGACCGGGGCCGGCAAGTCGGCGATCTACCAGATCGCCGGGCTGATGCTGCGCGGGCCGACGGTGGTGGTCTCGCCGCTGATTGCGCTGCAGCGCGATCAGCTCGACTCGATCGAAGAGAAGGATCTGGCTCCGGCGAGCTTCCTCAACTCGACGCAGGCAACCGGCGAGCGCGAAGAGACGCTCGATCAGCTCGCCGAAGATCTAGAATTCCTGCTGCTCGCGCCGGAGCAGCTGCAAAACGCCGAAACTCTCGAGCGGCTGCGCCGCGCCCAGCCGTCGCTGTTCGTCGTCGACGAAGCGCATTGCATCAGCGAATGGGGTCACGACTTCCGGCCGGACTACCTGCAGATGAAGCCGATCATCGACGGGCTCGGTCATCCGACAGTGCTGGCGCTGACCGCGACCGCGACCGAGGAGGTTCGTGCCGAGATCATCGAACGTCTCGGCATGCGACGACCGAAGATCGTCACCGGCGACTTCGACCGCCGCAACATCTGGCTCGGGGCTCAGCTGTTCAGCGAGGAAGCCGGCAAGCACGCGGCCTTGCTCGCACGCATCCGCGCCGCCGCCAAGCCTGGGATTGTCTACACCGCGACCCGCAAAGGTGCGGAAGAAGTGGCGCAGGCACTCGCCGGCGAGGGACTGCGCGCCGCCGCGTATCATGCCGGTTTGAAGAAACACGAGCGCGAGGCACGGCAGGCGGCATTCATGGACGACGAGCTCGAGGTCATCGTCGCCACCATCGCGTTCGGCATGGGCATCGACAAAGCCAACGTCCGCTTCGTCTATCACCAGGCCGCCAGCGACTCGCTCGATGCGTACTATCAGGAGATCGGCCGCGGCGGCCGCGACGGCGAACCGGCCGAGGCGATCCTCTTCTACACCCGCAAGGACGTCCGCCTGCGCCACTTCCTCGCCGGCGGTGGCAAGCTCGATCGCGACGCGATCGAACGCGTCGCTCGGCTGATACGAGAACAACCGCGTCCCCTGACGCGGAAGGAGATCTGCGCCGCAACCGAGCTGTCGCTGCAGAAGGTAAGCAAGGTCATCGCGCGGCTCGAAGAGGCCGGCTTCGCACGCACCGGCAGGCGAGGTGTCGCCCTAGCCTCTGGGGCACTCGAGTTGGCCAAAGCGATCGACGAGTGCGTCCGCAGCGAAGAAGAGCGCAAGCTCGCCGATCGAATCCGCATCGAGCACATCCGTACCTACGCCGAGCTGGGTACTTGCCGGCGGGCGTATCTGCTCGAGTACTTCGGCCAGTCAAGCGATGGGCCGTGCGAGCGCTGCGATACCTGTGAGCGCATTGGGGAGGTGGAGGAGCGGGCGGGGAGTGAGGCGAACGGCGACATCGGTAGTGAGGCGGCGAGCGAGTAGCGCCCCGCGAACACGCCAGGTGCCTACAGGGCCGCACAGAAATCCCCCGCGCCTTGCAGCTTTCCCTGAGGCGCGCTCGGAGAGCGCGCTACAGCGATGCCAGCCGGGGGGGCCCGCCACTCGCTCTTAAAGCGAGATCCTCCGCGCCAATTACCCGAAGAGCTTCTTCCGAGCAGCCGCGGAGATTGCTATCACCGCCGCATGCTTGAGGCGCCGCTCGATCGAGATGGCGTAGTAGCGCTCTCGCACTGGCTCGGCAGCACCGAGCAGCTGAACTGCGTATTGCCGCCGGATCTCCGCGGAGATCGCGAGTGGCCCGGGGAACAAGCCGATGCCGGCTTGGCCGAACGAATTCATCAGCGCCGAGTCCTCCATCTCGCCGACGATGCGCGGCCGGACGCCGGCCCCGTAAAACCACTGGTCGAGCGAGCGGCGCAGCACCGTGTTTTCGGTCGGCAATAACAACGGTGCGCCGTCGAGCGAATGCGGGAAGCCGCGGCGCAGCGATTTGACCAGAGCCGAGGCGCCGAAAAAGCCGACGCCGCACTCGCCGAGCAGATGGTTGAAGGCCTTGACGCGCAGCGACGGCGGGAAAGGTGCGTCGGAGATCACCAGATCGAGCTGGTGCACCGAGAGCTCGCCGAGCAGGCGATCGATCTTGCCCTCGCGGCAAACGACGCGAATCGGCTGCGGCAGGTTCATCGCCGGCTGCAGCAGGCGAAAGATGATCAGCTTGGGGACGATGTCGGCGATGCCGACAGCGAGCGCCAGCGGTCGCGCCGTCGGCCGCTGCTTGACGGTGTCCATCAGCTCCCGGCCGAGCGCGAAGATCTCGTCGGCGTAGCTGTAGACCGCCTGGCCCATCTCGGTCAGCTCGAGCCGCCGGCCGGTGCGCTGGAAGAGCTTCTCTCCCAGCGCTTCTTCGAGCGCGCGCAATTGGCTGCTGACCGTCGGCTGGGCCAGGCGCAGCTGCGCCGCTGCTTTCGAGACGCCGCCTTCGCGGACGACGGTCCAGAAGTAGAGCAGGTGGTGGTAGTTGAGCCACTCCATCTCAGATGGGACGCGGCGGCAGAGCCAGCTGGCGCGACATCGCTACCAGCGTACCGTCCTGGTCCCACAGCTCGCCGTCTTCTTCGATCAAGCCGTGCTGTGCGATGCGGGTGCGGAAGACGCCCGCGAGCCACGGCGAGCGCGGCCGGGCACGAACATGCACCGTCAGCTCGAGAGTCGGCACCCAACCGGGCTCGACTTTCTGAAAGATGGCAGGCGGGAACGCGTCGGCGATCAGACCGAGAGCATGGACGTCGTGCGGCCGGCCGTCGGCGAAGCGGAGCCAGCCGCGTATCTCGGCATGCTCGGCGCGCTCGCCGCGCAGGAAGCCGGTGGTCGCTGGGTCGAGCTCCAGGTCGAAGCGCTCGCGGATGGTCATGCCGCCGGGCTCGCGTCGTGGCGCTTCGCGAGGAGGCTTGCCGAGCTGCGGCGGTGCCGCATCGGCGAAGGTCGGCCCCTCCATCGCGCTGAGGTCGCCGTAGGTCGCGAGCACCCGCAGCGACTCCTTGCCGCCTTGCACCAGCCGCGCCGCGGCGGTCGAGAAGCGGCGACCGAGCTTGACGACCTCGACGTGCACCTCGGCAGGGCCGGGAGTGCCCGGGCGCAGGTAGTGCGCGTTGATGGCGAGCGGATCCGGCGCGGGCAGAGCGTGGCGCAGGGCACTCATCACCACGGCGAGAAGATAGCCGCCGTTGGGGACGTGCCCGATGCTCCAGCGGTCGCTGAGATGGGCCGAGTAGATGCCGTCGGCGGCGCAAGTGACGAGGGTGTCCTGATCGAGCTCGAACATCCGCGCCTCCTTATCAACTGCGATTCTCGAAGCGAGAGGAGGAGGTCTCCTCGCAGAAATCCCCCGCCCCTGCGGCGCTGAGGCTTTCGCCGGCGAAAGCCTCAGCCTTTGGGAAAGGGGGCGCACACCTGGGTGGTTGCTTGGGTGCGGTTGGGGTCGTAGGTAGCGGGGCGATGTCTGGTGCTGAGCTCGATCTGCGGCCGTTTCGTTTCGAGTGCACTCGCTGCGGCAAGTGTTGCGAGCGGCAGTTCGGCGGGGTGACGCTGTATGTCAGCGATCTATTGCGGCTCGCCACACACTTCGAGCTGACGCCGCGCGAGTTTCTGATCCGCTACTGCACTTTCCGCGTGCACCACGTCCGCAGTGCCGCTGGCGCCGTACGGCGAATTCCGGACCTGCGCCTGCGCGCCGATGAGAGCGGGCGGTGTATCTTCCTCAGCGACAAGATCTGTTCCGTACACGCGGTCAAGCCGTACGTCTGCGCCGCCGCGCCGTTCGTCTTCGAGATCTTCAGCGACCCGGCGGCCAAGCAGGAGCTGATGGCGATCTGCGACGGTTTCGGCCAGGGCCCGCTGCACCAGGTCGACGAGCTCAAGCGCTGGCTCGAGGAGGAAGTGCAGCGCGAGCAGGACGACGCCCGCGCCTATGCCAGCGGCGCGGCCGGCGCCGCGGGAATCGACAGCGACGACGAAACGTCCGAGCGCCAATGACCAAGCTGCTCCTGGTTTCGACCGGATTGATCCATCCGCCGTACGGTGGTCGCGCCGCAGTCAAAGAGACGCTGGCGCAAATTCCCGGCATCGACCTCGACGAGGTGTCGTCGCTCGAAGAGGCTCTACAGCGGCCCGAGGCGCCCGCCTACGCCGCCATGGTGCTCTACTACCATTTCCCCAATGCCCGGCTCAGCGAGCCGCAGCTCGCTGCGTTTCGCAGCTTCGTCGAATGCGGTGGCGGCGTGCTGGCGATCCACTCGGCGACGGCATCTTACAAGCCGAGCCTACCCTACTTCGAAGTGCTCGGCGGACGCTTCACCGGCCATGGTCCGGTGAGCTCACTCCAGATCCGGCCGTACGGCGACAGCGAGATCTTTGCAGGAGTCGCGTCCTTTTCCGTGACCGATGAACTCTACCTCCATCAGCAACAGCCGGATTTGCGAGTGCACTTCGTGGCCGAGCACGAGGGCAAGCCGGTGCCGGTGGTGTGGACCCGCGAGCTGGGCGCGGGGCGGGTTTGTTACGTCTGTCCGGGGCATCGGTCGGCTTCGATGCGGCATGACTCGGTGCGGGAGATTTTGCGGCGGGGGGTGCGGTGGGTTTCGAAAGGATGAGGGAAGGATCTTAAATCCCCCTTTCCCAAAGGGCTGAGGCTGTCGCCGGCGAAAGCCTCAGCGCCGTCAGGCGCGGGGGATTTTCAGACGGCTGGCCGCAGCCGCCAGCAATCCGCCAATCAACGCAATCACGCCCACGGCCGATGCCGTCGGCGCGGGCTCGGCTTGGAGGAGAAAGGCAAGGTC
>DASPMH010000686.1:0-2364 GCA_035627175.1 Terriglobales bacterium
AGTGCCGGACATCATCGACAACGCCTATGCTGTCGTCGACTACCAGGGCGGGGCGCGGGCGATGCTCGATCTCTGCATGTTCGCCGAGGGTTCGCGCCACGAGGTCGAAATCTCCGCCACCGGCGAGCGCGGCAAGGTCGAGGCGTTCGAGCCCGACGACGAGGTAGTGATCTGCTACCGCGACGGACGGCCGCCGCAGCGCATCCGCTTCGAGATCGAAACCGAGTTGCGCCAGGCAGGCTCGCATCATGGCTCGACTTACTACGAGCACCTCGCCTTCCTCGCCGCCATCCGCGGCGGAAATCCATCCGCGGTCAATGCTCGCGACGGCGCAATGGCGGTTGCGGTCGGGGCCGCCGCGGAGCGCTCGATCCGGCTCGCCCGCCCGGTAGAGCTGCGCGAGCTGGGCTTCTGAGGATCTCGCTTGGCGCACTCGGATGATCGCGGCCGGCTGACCGAGGTGGTGCCGGGTCGAATCTGGACCAAGCGCGTACCGCTGTCGTTCTTCGGCCTGCAGATGGGTACTCGGATGACCGTGATTCGCATGCGCAGCGGGCAGCTGTTCCTGCACTCGCCGGTGCGGCTCGACGCGGAGCTGCAAAGCGAAATCGAGCGGCTCGGGCCGGTGCATATCATCGTCGGACCCAACCGCCTGCACCATCTCTTTCTCGGCGATTACGTCCGCGCTTATCCCCAGGCGCACCTCTATGGCTCGCGCGCGTTGCCCAAGAAAAGGCCGGACCTACCTTTTCACGGCATCCTCGAAGACGAGCCGGAGCCGGACTGGATCGACGAAATCGACCAAGTGACGATACGCGGCAGCAGCTATCTGGACGAAGTGGTGTTCTTCGACCGCGATACCGGGGTGTTGATCGTCAGCGATTTGTTGCAATGGGCGACAGCGGAAGATCCGTGGCAGTATCGAGCTGCCGCCCGACTGATCGGGACGTACGGCCGGCCGGCTATTCCGCGTGACGTGCGCCTGCTATTGCGTGACCGCACCGCCGCCCGCGCCACCGTGCAGCGCATTCTGCAGTGGCCGTTCGACCGCATCATCCTCAGCCACGGGCCGCTGATCGACCACGGCGGCAAGCAGATCTTCCGCGCTGCCTCGGCCTCAATTTAGCGATATCGAGCGACTTTCTGCTTGATTCTTTACCGGCTTGTGCTTTGAGGGGCGGCACCGTGCCGGCTCCTGCCGGGGCGAATCATCATCAGTGGGTGGCGGCGCAGGCTTGCCATGGGAGGGTATCAATGGCCGACCTCAGAAGTTCGAGGTCCGTGACAGTCTTAACCGCACTCGTGCTGGGTCTCCTGATCAGCCTGCCCCTGCGCTCGACTGCCGAAGAAACGCCTGTCACCAATGCTGCGCCGCAAGCGTGCAGTGGACAGGTCAGCATCTCCTACGCGTTCGTCGAAGAGTTCAACACCATCGGGTCGATCGATCGTGTCCGTGTCACTCTCGGTGCCGGTTCGATCCAGGGCGGCACCGAGCTGTCGGTGCAAGAGGTCTACTTCGGCCTCGATTGCCGCAACCGCGGCTGTGTCGGCAATCTCGATCGCGATTGTCTGATCGATGCCGACTGCGGTCCGGACGCCCCTTGCATCGATACCATCCTGATCTGCCGGGACGACGGCCCGGTCGCGGCATATCGCGCCAACATCACTTCCGACTGCGACGTCGGCGGTACTGCGGTGACTTGGACGGCGGACACCTCTTCGCCGAACCGCGTCGTCTTCAGCGCCGATCCGCCGCTGGTAATCCCGGCGAGCACCGCTACCTTCTGCAATCTCGAGTTCGATGTCGAAAAGATCTCGCTACAGAGCAACGATTCGACGCCGCTGACGATCGAACAAATCGTCGGCTTCGATATGGCCCTGTGCAACACCGATCCGCCGCTCGGCGCCTCGGGCGTCAGCTCGGGATCGCTGGAGATCGACGTCACGCCGACGCCGACGTTCACCTCGACGCCGACGGCCACCAATACTCCGACCGAAACCGCCACTGCCACCGCGACCGCTACGGCGACGGCGACGGCTACGGCGACCGCGACGGCGACGGCGACCGATACGCCAACCAGCACCGCCACCGCCACCCCGACGGCGACGGCGACCAGCACCGCCACTGCGACGGCGACTTTCACCGCGACCTCGACTCCGACCCACACGCCAACGGCGACTTCGACCGACACGCCGACCTCGACGCCGACCAATACCGCGACCGCGACCGCGACGAGCACGCCCACGGCGACCGCCACCGCGACCTCGACCGCGACGGCGACCAGCACTGCCACCGCAACAGCGACCTTCACCGCGACCAACACCGCCACCCAAACCCCGACCTTCACCGCGACGCCGAGCTTT
>DASPMH010000687.1:0-4778 GCA_035627175.1 Terriglobales bacterium
AGCCGCCGGTGGCGGTGCGCGATCGCCAAGGCGTACTGCAGTACTATCGCTACGACCTGCCAGCCCAGCCATGAGTACGACGGCAGCCACAGGACGGCAGCTACATCGTGAGCCAGCGCTGCTCAGTGAGCGTCGGGCTCGATGCGATAGATGTAGTACAGCTTGTTGTTGCGGTCGCGGATCAACTCCGGAGCGACCGGCATGGGCAACGACGGCAAGCCGTCGCTGCCGACTTTGATGCGCCCACCGCTGTCGCGAATCGCACTCAGGCCGACGGCGATCAAGATCGGCGGGTCGACCTCTGGCGGTCCCGCGAGCAATTGCTCGACGGTGATGGGAAACAGCGCCAAGCGTGTGTCACGGGCCAGGTACTTGCATTGTGCCGACGCCCAGTAATCGAGATCCTCGGTCCAGAAGACGGTCGCATCGCGCCGCGCCCGCGCCTCCTCGCACAGCTTGCGGGCAAGGACATTGAAGTACATGTCGATGTTGGGATCGTTGGCGTGACGAACGAAATAACCGTGCGCGTTGAGCCCGGCGATCGCGACGGCGACAGCGGCCACTAGCGCGAGACGCAGCGCTCGCACTCGCAACCGCGCTGTCAGGCGCTGCACCAGGACGGCCGCGCCGAGCCCGGCGAAGAGCGCTGCTGCAGGTGCCGCTGCGAGCAGGCGAGTCGCATGGGGTGCTTCGCGCGTCGCCGAGGACAGCGCCACCAACACCGCCAGCCACAGCCAGAGGAGAGCCGCGTCGAGCCGAGCTCTCCACGCCAGACTCGCCGCCGCTCCGATCAGCATCAGTGTGCCGGTAATGACGTCGAGGTGCGCAGCGAACGGCAGGTTGTGGCGCACCAGCGCATCGCCGCGGTGATGGAAACTGAGAATCGATTTGCCGAGTTGGTGGAGCAGGTAGGTCGGATCACTACCGGTCGCGTTCGCCAGCGAGACTTCCCGGTAGCGCTCCCAGAACAACTCGGGATGCAGCCAGGCGAATATCGCCAAGGGCGCGCCAATCGCCGCGAACGCGGCCGTGGCGACACCAAGGCCTCGCACCAGCGCCGCATCCCGCTGCTGCCAAACGACCAGCACCGCGTACATCGCTGCGACCAGCGGCACCGCACGATAGCCGGCGTAGGTATACAGCCCGAGTGCGGATACGATCCCGGCGGCAGCAAACCAGCGGTAGCCGCCTTGCCGAACGGCATACACCAGCAGCGCCAGGCCGCCGGTGGCGAAGAGCGGTGCGCAGATCGCTTCCCACGCCATTCGACTGTAGTGGATGTGCCAGCGCGAGCACGCCAGCAACAGTGCCGCCCACACCCCTACCTGGCGACCGAACAGCAGCCGGCCGAGACAGTAGGTGGTCGCTACCGTCGCCACTCCGATCGTCACCGGCAGGATCTTGAGGGCGAGATAGCTGTTGCCGCCGAGACGGACGGTCGCCAACAGCCCATACAAAAACAGCGTCGGGCGGCCGCTGATACTCGCCGACCAAAACTGCCACTCCTGTGCATCTCCCAACGCCAGCGCATCGCGACCATTGATCGCCTCGTCCTGAAAGAATCCCGGCGGCATGCCATTGAGCCGGTAGACGCGCAGGATGGTCGCGAGGATCAGCACCAGTAGCAGTGGCCACCACGATCCTTCCGCTTGCGGCGTATCGATGTAGCGATCGCGCGCGGCGACACTAGCCAGCGCGAACAGAGCGAACAGAGCCGCGGCAACGGCGACCGCAGCCACATCCCAGCGCGCCCCTGCTTCGTTCCACTGTGCGGTATACAGATCCGTCGTCGCTAGCCGCGCTTGCAGCGCGGCGGCGAGACAGCAGATCAGCCAGAACTGTCTGCTCCCATCCTTGTCCTTCATCCCTTATCCACCATCTCACCCCGCGAAAGCCCGACACAAGCGCTTCTCCCCATGGCCAAAAAGTGAGCGCACACCTGGGGGCGTAGCTGCGCTCGGGCTTGTCCACCGTAGCCTTGACGAAGGTGGAAGAGCGCGGCAGGTGTGCGGCGGTCGCGCCGTGGCGACTCGCAGAAATCCCCTTGCGCCTGCGGCGCAGCCCCCTTGGGAAAGGGGGCGCACACCTGGGCTCAGATTTCCCGGGCTTGGGTCGAGCGCGGCCATTCGAGATGGAAGCGCTGCTTCAGCTTGCGGTCCTGCTCGCGGAAGAGGTCTTCGAGGAAGCGGCGGTGGTGCTCCGGGATGCGGCTGCGACCGGTCGGGTTGACCTCGGCGCGGGCGAGACGGCCGACGTAGCGCGGGTCGGCGCGGATGCCGAGGAAGTTCATCACGTCGGTCAGAAACGCTTCCGGGCGGGTCGCGATGTCGTCGAAGAAGCCGACGAAGAGATGCCCCGCTTGCAGCCGCGCCGCCCAGTTGTCGTAGTTCTCGACGTACTCGGCGCAACGCAGCTGGTAGGGATCGCGGAAGAAGCTCTCGAAATCGGCGTCACTGACGTCCTTCATCTCGCGTTTGCGATTGCGCACCAGATCCTTCTTGGCATGGGACCAGGCGCGCTCGACCGGATCGCGAATCATCATGATGGCGCGCACGTCCGGACGCAGGGCGACGATCTCGTCGATGACATCGGCATCGATCGCCGCATAGCTCGCGGTCGCCTCGCCGCGTACCTTCGGCCGGTACAGCTCGCCGAGATGGCGCAGGCAGAGGGCGTGCTTGTAGATCTGCCGCCACAGCGGCTCGCGAAAAAAGGAGAGATACCACTCGAGCCTGTCGCTCTGAAACTTGGGACTGTCGCGCGTCTTGAGCCGGCTAAAGAAGAACAACTCCTTCGGCTCCGAGAGCATCACTTCGGGATGCTCGCGCAGATTGGCATGCAGCCAGGTGGTGCCGGTGCGCTGCGGGCCGATGATCAAGAAATCGGGAAAGGAAGCCAGGTCGACCGAGTCGCTGCCGACCTTGACGTAGCGGAGCTGGCGGCGGACTTCGTCAGTCAGCAGTCGAGACATGGCACCGCATTCGCAGCAGGGTCGGCTCACTCGGATGCGACTCGCCCGTAGCGATCCTCGAGTCGAACCACGTCGTCGAGCTGGGGCGTCGAAGCTTCGAGCACGTCGCAATCGTCGATAGCGATCATACGGTGGCGCAGGCCGGGCACAATGCGAAAGCTCTCCCCTTGCGACAGCCGCAGCTCCTGCGGAGCTTGTTCCGGCCGAGCCACCTCGAGGGCGAGGTTGCCGCTGAGCACATGAATCGTCTCGTCCTTGACGCGATGGTACTGCAGGCTGAGCGCATGACCGCCGGTGATGTGCAGGATCTTGCCGACGTAGAGATCGTTTTCCGCCCAGATCAGCTCGTAACCCCAGGGTTTCTCGACCCGGCGGGGGACGAAGGGTTGGAGCGGATCAACGCTAGTCTTGCCAGGATCGCGAACAGGCATCACCCAGCCGTAGCCTGTCCAGCCGACCCGTCAAGCCCCGAACACGGCACCGCCGCGGTACGCAGGCGCGAAGCGTCCTTCGCGCCTCCGTGCTGCAATCAACGCTTGAGATACTCCGGAGTGAAGATCGAGTCGTCGAGCTGGGCGTTGTACTTGATCTCGACCACTTCGAGGCGCGACTCGGTCTTGTCCTGGGTGTTGCGCATGTCCTGGATCCGAGGCGTCCAGATGCCGTCGATCTTCTCGAGCTTCTCGACCTGCCAAACCTTGAGCGGCGCGCCCTTCTTGTCGAAGAACTCACGGCGCATCACCACCAGCTCCTTCGGATCGATCGCCGTGACGATCTTGCTGTAGATCTCGTTGGCGGGGTCGCGGGCGATGCTCTGCACCAGTTTGCAATAACGACCGGCGACCTCGGCGTCGCCGACGAAGGTGTGAGTGTAGGCATCGAGCGGCGGCTCGACCAAATCGGCGATGTAGAAGGTCGAGCCGAGGAAGGGCTGGCTGCGCACCTCGTCGGCGACGCGAACGATCGAGCGCGAGGCGGTCAGCTTGAGGAACTGTGTCGGCGGTTCGTTCTTCGGCTCGAGGAAGAGGTGGCGAATGCCCTTGAGATCGGCGGGCCCGACCACTTCGAGGTAGCCCTTGCGAGTGCCGTCGACGACCTTCTGCTTGAGCTCGAGCTCGCGCGGGCCCTGCGGCGTGGTCAACTTGACCTTGGCTTCGAACGGCACCTTCGGCAGGGCCTCCGAGGCGCGCTGCGCCAGCGCGCGAGCATCGCCCTCGGCGGCTGACGCTGCGGTCGGGGCTAGCGCTCCGAGCATCAGTACCAAGGCGCTGAATCGTTTCACGTTCATACGAGTACCCCTTTCGGTTCGACCGACCGGCCCAAATGGGCACGGGCTTAGCGGATTTCCGCAGCAAGCAAAAGCGCGCGGCTCAGGCACGGCTGACCCGCACCAACTCGTTGGTAGTCGCCTCCAGCCGATCGCTGAGAATTCGGGTCAGATTGCGAAACACTGCCGCCGCGATGCGCGGATGGCGGCGCTGGATGCGCTGCAAGGAGGCAGAGTCCAACACCAGATAGTCGACGGCCGCTGCGGCGACGACGTCCGCGGAGCGGCGCTGGTGGCGAATCACCCCCATCTCGCCGATCACGTCGCCGCGGCCGAGGCGACGGATCACCGCAGCGCTGCCGCTGCGGCGAACGTCGGCGGTGCCGTTGAGCACGACGTAGAGCTCGTCCTTGCGCTCGCCCTCGCGGGTGATGTGAGTACCGGGCACGGCGTGCTGTACCTTGCCCATCAACACCACGATCTTGGCCTGAAACGGTCGCAAGCCAGCAAACAGCGCAATCTCGCGATCGGGCGCCGCCC
>DASPMH010000688.1:0-8879 GCA_035627175.1 Terriglobales bacterium
GGGTGCGCGGGTGTAGCTGCGCTCGGTAGAGCGCGGCGCAGGGTGCGCGGGTGTAGCTGCGCTCGGCAGAGCTTGTCTCAGAACCTGGGGGACACCATCCGGGACCGGAGCCGACGACAGCTACACCCGCCCGCATGCCTAGATCTTGCCCACCAGATCGAGGGACGGCTTGAGGGTCTTGGCACCCTCTTCCCACTTGGCCGGGCAGACCTCGCCGGGATGCGAGGCGACGTACTGTGCCGCCTTGACCTTGCGCAGCAGCTCGCGGGCGTCGCGGCCGATGCCGTTGTCGTGGATCTCGTAGAGCTTGATCGTGCCCTCCGGGTCGACGACGAAGGTGCCGCGCAGCGCCAGACCTTCCTCCTCGATCATGACGTCGAAATTGCGGGTCAGCGTGCCGGTCGGATCGCCGACCAGCGGATAGCGCACTTTCTTGATCGCTTCCGAGGTGTCGTGCCACGCCTTGTGCGAAAAGTGGGTGTCGGTCGAGACCGCGTACACCTCGATGCCGAGCTTCTGCAGCTCGTCGTAGTGGTCGGCGAGATCTTCCAGCTCGGTCGGACAGACGAAGGTGAAGTCGGCGGGGTAGAAGACGAACACGCTCCAGCGGCCGCGCACGGTTTCGTCGGAGACCGGTACGAACTTGCCATTGTGGTAGGCGGTTGCCTTGAACGGTTTGATCTTGGTGTTGATCAGAGACATCGATTCCTCCTTGGCTTCCATCGGGCCCGATTGCCCGTGGCCCCTGTTATGCGTCTGGAAGGGGATCCAGTCCAATCGAACGTTCTGAAGTTGCGTTCAGTTTTATTTGACGCCAGGCTGAGGCGCGATGGACCTCACCCAGGTGACGCTGACGCAGATGCGCTACGCCGTTGCGGTCGAAGAGGCGCAGAGCTTCCGTGAGGCTGCCGATCGGTGCCACGTCTCGCAATCGGGGTTGAGCATGCAGCTGCACAAGCTCGAGGAGCTGCTCGGCGTGGTGCTGTTCGACCGCGGCAAGAAGCCGATCCTGGTCACTCCGGCGGGGGCGCCGGCGCTGGCGCAGATGCGCACCGTGCTGCGCGAGACCGAACGTCTCGGGCAGGTGGTCGCCGGCGGCGACGAGGCGTCCGGGCCGTTTCGCCTCGGGGTGATCCCGACGCTGTCGCCGACGGTGTTGCCGCTGTTTCTCGGTAGCTTTGCCGCGGCTTTCCCGCGGGTCGAGTTGACCGTCGAGGAGCTCAAGACCGATCAGATCATCGCTTCGCTGCGCGCCGACACCATCGACGCAGGCCTGCTGTCGACGCCGCTGCGGGCGGCCGGCTTGCGTGAGGAGAGCCTCGGCCACGAGCCGATGATGGCCTATCTGCCGCCGGGAGATCCGTTGCTGCGCAAAAAGAGCGTCAGCCAAGCGGCGCTCAGCGAGCGCGACCTGTGGATCATGCCCGAGGGGCACTGTTTCCGCAGCCAGGTGTTGTCGTACTGCGGCGCGGCCGGCCGGCGGGCGGGAAGGATCCACTTCGAGAGCGGTAGCTTCGAGACCCTGGTGCGACTGGTCGACGAGGGTCTCGGCGTGACGGTGTTGCCGGAGCTGGTCGTCCAGGGATTGCCGGCGCATCGCCGCCGGGCCCAGGTTCGTCCCCTGGTGGCGCCGGTGCCGGTGCGCGAGATCGGTCTGGTCACCGCGCGCGACGAGTACCGGCGCCAGGTGATCCAGGGCTTGATCGCCGAGATTCGCCAGGCCCTGGCCAAGGTGCTGCCGTCGCCGTCCCGCGCCGCGCTGGTGGTAGATCCGCTGTAGCTGCCGTCGGCAGACGGCGGCCTCCGGCCCGGATGGCTGGCTTCATCGGCGCGGGGCTCTATACTTCCGCCATGGAGAACTGGCAGGCGAACATCATCGAAGATGCGGAGCAGATCCGCGCCTTGCTGGCGCAGACGCGGACGATTGCGGTGCTCGGCATCAAGACCGAGGAACAATCGGATCAGCCCGCATTCTATGTGGCCGAGTATCTCGACAGCGCCGGCTTCGAAGTGATTCCGGTGCCGGTCTACTATCCCGAGGCGACCGCGATCCTGGGGCGCAAGGTGTATCGCAAGCTCAGCGAGATTCCGGGGGACGTCGATCTCGTCGATGTCTTTCGCCGTGGCAGCGATGTCCCGGGCCACCTCGCCGACATTCTCGCCAAGCGGCCGAAGGCGGTGTGGCTGCAGTCCGGCATCCGCAACGACGAGGTGGCGCGCCGGCTCGCCGAGAGCGGCATCAAGGTCGTGCAGAACCGTTGCCTGATGGTCGAGCACCGGCGGCTTGCCGGGCGCTAGCACCGGCGCGCCCCGCGGATCCTGCTCGCAACTGCTACCGCTGGCAGCGGACTTTCGATATGGCAGCGGTACCGCATGAATCCCCACGCCGCCGTTGGCTTTCCACTGCTCGCTGTGGCGGCGCTGAATTTTGCCATCGGCGGTCTGCTGCTGGCGCGGGCTCGCGGCGACGCGGTCGCTCGTAACGCAGGAGCGCTCGGCCTGGTAAATGCCGTCTACTGCGCGGTCGTCGCCATGGCCTACGTCCGTGCCTCGGCGGGATTGTCTTACGATTTGTACTATCGCTCGGCGTGGGTCGGCTGGATCGGTTTGGCGCCGATGGCGCAGATCATTCTTTCCTTGAAGGGCGACCCGGCGGCGGCGCAGCGCGTCGGCAGGATTCTGTACGCAACCTGGGCGGCGGTGTTGGCGTTGTGTCTGACCACCGATCTGTTCGAAGGAGGGGCGCTGTCGCTCGTGCCGTTCGTCGATCGTGTCGGCTGGCTCGAGCGGCCGGCCCGAGCAGCCGGGGCGGTGATCCTGTGTTGGGCGCTGGTCGAGCTGTGGCGGGTGCAGCGTGCCAGTGCCGGCCGCCGCCGCCAGCAGCTCGCCTATTTTCTGCTCGGCCTGGCGCTTTATGGCGTTGCCGGCCTGCTGCTCGCCGGCGTGTTTCAGATCGTCGGCGACGTCCACTTCGACCCCGCCTTGGTCAGCTACTTCAGCGTGGTGTGGATGGCGCTGACCTTCTATGCGATCACCCGCCATCGCCTGTTCGACGTTCGCTTCGTCATGTCGCGCGCGATTACGGCGCTGCTCCTGACGCTTTGTCTTGTGGTGATGCAATCGCTGCTGTTCGGCTGGCTGGTGCCGAGCCTCGGCGCAGCGGCGTCGATCGTCGTCGCCAGCATCGTCTCGGGCACGGTTCTGTTCACCACCTCCCTGCCCGCTCTGGTCGAGCGCAAGATCGGCGGGCTGCTGCTTCAGAGCCGCCACGACTACGGGCAAGCGATGAAAGAGTCGGTGCGGGTGCTGGCATCGATCGGCACAGTCGACGACGTGCTCAAGCAATTCGTCAGCTCGATTCGCGATACCATCGCCAGCACGTCGGCGACGCTGCTGCTGCGTGAGGACGACGAGTTCCATTGCCGCCAAAGCTACGGATGCCCGGGAGAGCCGGCAGCGCTCGGGCGCGATATGCCGCTGGCGCGTTGGCTGCGGGAGCAGCCGCAGCCGTTCGTCCGCGAAGAGCAGCAGCTGGCAATGTCAGCGACCGAGCTCGCCACGATCGACGAAGACCTGCGCCACTTTTGCGGCGAAGTGGCGGTAGCGATGCGGTATCGCGGTGAGATGATCGGGATTCTCGTGGTTGGTGCGAAAGCCGATCGGGACGCGTTCTTTCAAGCGGATCTCGACTTGCTCGAGACTCTCGCCAACGAAGTGGCAATCGCCGTCACCAACGCTCGGCTGTTGGAAGACCTGCAACGCGCCGTGCGGGCGCGAGACGATTTCGTCGCCGTCGCTGGTCACGAGCTGCGCACCCCGCTGATGGCGCTTCACCTGAACATTCATACAGCGCGGCGCGCTGCCGGTGACGACAAAGCGGTGACCGACCGCCTGCACGCGGCCGAGCGCCAAGCGCTGCGCCTGGCGCGCTTGACCAACGAGCTGCTCGACGCCTCACGGATCACCGAGGGACGGATGAGACTGGAGCGCGAGCCGACCGACCTGGCCGCCCTGGTGCGCGAAGTGGCGGAACGATTGACCGACGAAGCTCAGCGCTGCGGCAGCACCTTGGAGTTGATGACCCCCGAGGAAGCGAGCGGCCACTGGGATCGCTTGCGCATCGACCAGGTGGTCAGCAACCTGCTCTCGAACGCGGTGAAGTACGGCGGCGGCCGGCCGATAACTGTCGTCGTCGAATGCGCCCAGAGTCGAGCTCGGCTGATCGTGCGCGATCAGGGCATCGGCATCTGCGAGTCGGACCAGGAGCGCATTTTCGATCGTTTCGAACGCGCTGGCAACGCGCCGCGCAGCGGCGGCTTCGGTCTGGGTTTGTGGATCACCAAGCAGATCGTCGAGGCCCATGGTGGTGTGATCACGGTAGAGAGTCGGCCTGGGACCGGCTCGACCTTCGCGGTCGAGCTGCCGCTGAATTAGCCCAAGCTCAAGGGCAAGATTGGTCACCCGTTAGTCGTTCCTTCCCGCCTCAAGGTCTTCGAGCAACCTGGCAGCCCCTCCTCGGTCGGCGGATCGGGTAATTGCGTCGATGGCACGTACGATGCAGCGCCGTCCTGCGGAAGACTGTGTTCAGGAGGTCCGATGAAAGCATTCGGTTCGTGGATGATCGCCGCTTGGTTCGTTGTGCTGATGGGGCTCGAGGGTTGTACCACGGTCGGGACAGCCGCGGAGCGTAGCGGCGACGTCGCCGGCGACGCCGCCCGCGGCGCCGGGCGGGTCGCGGGTGATGCGGTCGACGAGACCGGCGAGGCCATCCAAGACACGGCCGAGACCGCCGAAGACGAATTCGAATAGGGCCGCGGCGGCGCGGGATCAGCCCATGCGCCGGCTCAACAGGTCGAGCTTGTTGCTGGTGGCGAGCAGTTGCATCCGCAGCGATTCCCCGTCTCGGGCGAGGTCCGGGAAGTCTTTGGCGAGCGCGGCTTCGGCAAACGCCTGGGCGCTGGCGGCGAGGTCGCGCACGGACTGCTGAATCGCCTCGAAGGCGCGGCGGATACCGCCATTCTCGTCGCTGCCGTTGTCGGAGGCGAGCAGTTGCTGGGCGCGCTGGCCGACCAGCGCCGCTTCTTGGCGCAGCGCTTCACCTTGGCTGTGAAGCTGCGACAGCTCAGCCGCGCGCTGCTGGATCGCCAGGGCGCAACGCTGCACCGTCGCGGCACCGGCCTCTTGTCGCTGGCGCACCTCGGTGATCACGCCGACCAGCTGTTGCAGCCGCTCGGCCATGCGCTGATCGCATTCGGCGATTTGCTCGAGCCGCTGTGCCGCCCGCTTCAGCGCTTTTTCCGAGCTCAGCCGCTCGCGCTGCAGTGCTTCGGTCAGCTCCTCGAACCGTCCGAGCTCGGCTTCCATCGCCTGCGCCGCGCCGCTGAGACCTTGGGACTTCGCCATCGCGTCTCCCAACACCATTCGGCCCCCGCTGTCCAACCTCGCGCGCAAACTCCGCCTGTAGGGTGCGCTCTCCGAGCGCACCTCCGGCTGTGCGCTCTCCGAGCGCCCCATCCGCGGGTTGCTTCGCTCGTCAGCGGCGGCCATGCTGCCGGCATATGGCGCTGACCGGATCGGAGAAAAAACCTCGTGCCGTGCTGGTCGCCGTTCAGCTTCCCGGCGTCAGCGACGAAGAGCACGAATCGTCGTTGTTCGAGTTGGCCCGTCTCGCCAAAACCCTCGGACTGCAAGTCATCGGCACGGTCACTCAGAAGCGTTCTGCGATCGCGGCCGCCGCGGTCGTCGGCGAGGGCAAGCTCACCGAGCTGGCGCGCTGGACCGGTGGCAGCGGCAAAGTCGCCGCGGGCAGCGAAAGCGGCGACGGCGAGGAAGAAGCGCCGGCTTCCGAGCTGCCGATCGAAGAGCGGGCTACGGTGGTGCTCGTCGATCACGAGATCAGCCCGTCGCAGGCACGCAATCTCGAGCGCGCCACCGGCGCCGAGGTACTCGATCGCACCGCGGTGATTCTCTCGATCTTCCAACGCCACGCCCGCAGCCGCGAGGCGGTGTTGCAGGTCGAGATCGCCCGGCTCGGCTATATGGCGCCGCGGATGCGCGAGAGCAGCCGCGGCAAGGACCGCCAGGGCGGCGGCATCGGTGGCAAGGGCGCGGGCGAAACTCAGATCGAGCTCGACCGCCGCAAGGTCCGCGACCGTATCGCCGAGTTGCGCCGCGAGCTCGCTTCGATCGAAAAAGACGCGGCGACGCGCCGCCGCCGCCGCGCCTCGCAGCCGACGGCAGCGATCGTCGGCTACACCAATGCCGGCAAGTCGTCGCTGATGCGGGCCCTGACCGCGAGCGACAAGCTGCTGGTAGCGGACCAGCTCTTCGCGACGCTCGACACCACCGTCCGGGCGCTGCAGCCGGAGACCAAGCCGCGCATTCTGATCAGCGACACGGTTGGCTTCATCAAGAAGCTGCCGCACGACCTGGTCGCTTCCTTCCGCTCGACGCTGGAAGAGGCGCGCGAGGCGTCGCTGCTGATGCACGTCGTCGATGCCTCCGATCCGGCCTTCCCGGCACAGATGCAGGTCACCGAAGAGGTGCTCGCCGAGGTCGAGGCCGGCGACGCACCGCGGCTGCTGGTGCTCAACAAGGCCGACAAGATCGACGCCGCCCGTCAAGCGGAGCTGCGGCAGCAGTATCCCGAGGCTTTGCTGATGTCGGCACGGTCGGCGGCCGACATCAGCGCGCTGCGCGAGCGGATCATCGATTACTTCGAGCGCGACATGGTCGAGGAAGAGATCGTCGTGCCCTTCAGCCAGCAGAAGCTGGTCAGCACCATCTACGAGAGCTGCCGCGTCTTGCGCGAGACCTTCGACGAGGAGGGCACCCGCCTGCGCGTCCGGGGGCGGCCCGAGGTGGTGGCTCGCTTCCGCGAGCCGGGGTGAACCTGGGAAGGGCGGCGTGTCGTGTGTCGTCCGTGTCGGACCTGCTCGGACCCCTTTTCCAAACGGGGCAGCGCCGCAGGCGCGGGGGATTTCTGCGAGCCTACGGCCGATGGGTAAGGAAACCGCTAGCGTCGATGTACTTGTCGCTGGTCGACTTCACCCACGGCACGGGGAAGATCGCCTCCCAGCATTTGCCGTCGCTGTTGACCATCTGCATGGTCACCGCGCTGGCGGGCGTAATCGGCAAGGGGAACTGCACCTTGTCGCCGCGGCCCTTGATCTTCATGATCGCTTTCTTGTCGCCGAGCTTGATCTTGACCCAGTTGATGCCGCGGTCGGTACCCTCGGGGTTGAGATAGACGAAGCCACGGTCCTGCAGCTTCTTCCAGCAAGCGCGCTTGCGGCACTGGCCGCCGTGGGGGATCGCCATCTCGTCGACAAGAGCGCCGTCGGCATAGATGCAGACGGCGTAGTCGGTCGAGTTGACCGGATCGCCGGCGTCACTCGCCAGAAAGTTGCCGCGGCGGTACTTCCACAGAAAGCGCTCGTTCTCCATGTGCAGGCGGGAGAAGTTGCTCGAGTAGACACAGCTCGCGGGAGCGGCGCCACAAAGCTGCGCCGCAGCCAGGTCAGCCGAAGCTAGTACCGCAAGCACAGAAAGAAGCCGCAGCGCCAACCGCGCCGCCGGATGTTGCATCGATCTCACAGGAGCCTCCGAAAAGAGATGGGTGACCCCAGCTACGCAATCGGTCCGGATTAATCAACGACAATTGGGGGTGAGGGTCGGTGTGTCCGCGCGGGGTTGAAGAAATCCCCCGCGGGGGCTTGGTCGAGGCTGTGCGGTGACAATCCCGCCAGCATCGTGATAGGCGCGTGGGTCCGTAGAGGAAGGGCCCATGCATGAAAGTTAGAATCGTTGCGCTGTCGCTCGCTGCTTTATCGTTCGCAACGGCGCCGGCGTCGGGCCAGGCGAGCCTCGACAAGTGCCAGAAGGAAGCCGCCAACCAGTCGGCGAAGTTCGTCGGCGGCGTCACCAAAGCCGTCGCCACCTGCCTGCAGAAGATCTCCGGCGTCGTCGTCAAGAAGAATGACGCCATCGCCGGCGCCGCCAAGTCTTGCGCCGGTGCGTTCCGCAAGCTCGAGAACAGCGAAGCCCCGGGCAAGGCGCTCTTCGCCAAAGCGGAAGCCAAGATCCGCCTGAAGTGCGATCCGGCCGCCAACGCCTCGCTCGGCCACAGCGCCGCCCAGGTGCTCAACCTGTCGCTGATGCCGCGCGGCCTCGAGGCCAAGGGCCTCGACAGCTGGTGCGTCCACTTCGGCGGCGATGGCAGCATCGATACCGTCGCGGAGTGGATCGATTGCCAACTGCAGGCCGGCTTGTGTCAGGCCCGGCAGCAACTCGCCCTCGAGTATCCCCGCGTGCTCGAGTGGGCCAACGGCGTCGAGACCGAGATCGCCGCGCTCGGAGCGCAGCCGAAGCTCACCGATGCGCTCGTTGCCGTCCAAGACCTGATCGCCGCGGTCGATCGCTTTGCCAACAACCAGATCACCATCAACTGCGGACCGGGCATCAACACCTGCGGCAACGGCGTCAAAGACGGCATCGACGATTGCGACGGCGCGGATCTCGGCGCGGCCAGCTGCGGCAGCGTCGGCTTCCGCAGCGGGACGCTCTCGTGTCAGCCCGATTGCCACTTCGACGTCAGCGGCTGCGTCACCGGCGCCTTCCCGGCGACAGGTCAGACGATCAGCTACCAGGCAGGTGACGACGGCGACGTCGAGCTCGGCGCCGCGGCGGCACTGGTCGACAACGGCGACGGCACCATCACCGACAATCGCACCGGCCTGATGTGGGAAAAGAAAGACCGCAGCGGCGGCTTACACGACCGCGGCAACACCTACCACTGGGATCACGCGACCAACCCCGACACCACCGACTTCATCAACGCCCTCAACGGCATGCCGTGCTTCGCCGGCTACTGCGATTGG
>DASPMH010000689.1:0-3210 GCA_035627175.1 Terriglobales bacterium
GCGAAGACAACGAGTTCCACCTCGCCGGCGTACAGGCGTACAACGACTGGCTCGCCAAGGGGTTCGTCGGCGAAGCTCCGCAACACCTCATCGGTCAAGGCCAGATCCCCAATCTCGGTATCGACGCCGCGATCAAGGAGATGAAGCGCTGCCGAGCGATGGGCTTGCGTGGCGTGGTGATCTCGAGCTGGCCCTCGGGCAAGCCGTTTCTCGACGACGAGTGCGACCCGTTTTGGGCGGCCGCGCAAGACAGCGGTACCCCGGTGAGCGTCCACATCAGCTTGGTGCATCGCGGTCAGGCTACCCAGCAGGTCGGCAGCATCGCGCGCGTCGGCAGCGCCGCGCTGACCGGCTTCAGCGCCGCCGGGCTCAACACCATGCCGCTGATCATCGGCGAGATGATCTTCTGGGGCATCTTCGACAAGTATCCCGAGCTCAAGATGGTCGGCGTCGAGTGCGGCGCGGGCTGGGTGCCGTACTTTCTAGAGCAGATGGACGATCGTTATTGGCGTAACCGCTCCTGGGCAAAGAGCACGCTCAGGCGCACCCCGAGCGATTATTTCCACCGCAACTGGTACGTCACCTTCATCATCGACAAGTACGGGGTCGACAACCGCCACAGCGTCGGCATCGACAACATGATGTGGTCGACCGACTACCCGCATCACGGCGCCGACTGGCCTTATTCCCGCAAAGTGGTGGACGAGATGTTCCACAACGTCGATGCCGGCGAGCGCAAGCGCATCGTCGCCGGCAACTGCATCAAGCTCTACGACCTACAAAGCTGAACCACCCAGCCGGTAGCGTGGCCGCTACCGGCCGGGTCGCTCGCAGCGGCGCGGGCGGCGGACTCGAAGGTCCGCTTACCGCATCGTGTAATTGGTGATCGGATCGTCGGCTGCCGATCGCGGTGGGTCCTTCTCTTCGGCGGCGGCAATGTCGTCGGCGCCGGCGCGCTCGAAGATCTCTTTGGCCAGCTTGCGCTGTTCCGAATCCTCGGTGTGCACCGAGATCAGAATGTTGCCTTCGCGCACCTTGCCCTCGTAGCGCTTGGCCTCGAACTCCGGAATGCCCATGCCGACCAACGCCCCGGTCAGGCCGCCGACGGCAGCTCCGACGGCGGCACCGCTGAGGGCTGCCATGATCGGGCCGGCGGCGATCAGGGGGCCGACGCCCGGAATCGCGATCGCGCCGATGCCGGCGAGCCAGCCGAACGCTCCGCCGAGCAAGCCACCGGCACTCGCTCCGGTGGCCGCGCCCTCGGGAGCCTTAGTGTTGTGTTCGTGCGCGAAATCGCGGCTGCCTTGGGTGTCGGGAAAGAGCGCGGAGATATCATTGCTGGCGAAGCCCGCCGCGCGCAGATCGACGACGATGCGTTCGGCCTGGCTGCGGCTGTCGGCGATACAGAAAACTGCTTTGGCCATCGGGTACTCCTAAGGGTTGCTTTCGATTTCGAGCTGGTTGTTGACGCGCTTGACGCCGGCGACGTTGGTCGCAATTTCGGCGATCGTCTGCCGCTCCTGCTCGCTCTTGACCGGCCCGCGCAAGGTCACCACCGCATCGGCGGTGATGATCTTGACGTTCTGCGCGTTGATCGAGAGGCCGTCTTTGGCGACTACCGCCTTGCGAATCTGGCGGGTGATCTCCAGATCTTGCGGATCGTTACTCTGGTCGACCGGCAGCTTCTTGTCGTCGTCGCGGTCGCGCGTGTTGCGCGCGGTATTGTCGGCGTCATGCTTCGCCTCGGGCGTGACGATCCCGGGAGCGCCGGGCGGATCCGCGGCAACGGCCGAAGATGGCGCCAGCAACAAGGCGGTACAGAGCGCGAGCACGACCGGTTTCATCGTTCTCGCTGCGTTCAACGGCGCCGGCCCGTGGCGTGCGGCTGCTCGGCGGTGCGGCTGCTGCCGGGGCGATCCTCGTCTTCCTCGTCCTCGAGCTCATCATCCTCGAAATCGTCGTCGAGCTCGTCGTCGCCTTCGTCGAGCTCGTCTTCATCCTCGTCGAGCTCGTCGCCGAGCTCGTCCTCGTCCTCGAGGTCGTCCTCGAATTCGTCCTCACCTTCGCTCTCTTCGCCTTGCGCTTCCATCAAGCGTTGCTCCATTTCGGTAGCGAGCTCCTCGAGGCGAGTTGCGCCAAGTTTCTCGGCACCCTTGAAGAGATCCTTCTCTTCCTCTTCGACGTGGTGCTCGATCAGCTCTTTGAGCACCGTCATCTTCGCCTGGAAGCGCTCGTCGCTCGGATCGACCTTGGGAAGATCGGCGATCACCAGTTTGACGACATGGTGCTCCTCGTATGCCTCGGGCACCATCTCCTGCACCTTCTTGGTCCCGGCACCTTCTCGGACGGCCGGATAGAAGATCTCTTCCTCGATCAGCATGTGGCCCTCGAGGCTTTGGGTGATCTCTTGCAGCAGCTCGTAGCGCTGCTCGCTGTCTTCCGTCTTCTCCAATTGCTGGAAAAGCTTCTTCACCTGATTGTGCTGCTGTTTCAGCAGTTCCGTCGCCTTCATCTCTTTACCTCCGTGCGAGGACACCTCGCGGTGCGTCCATCGTGGTAAGGCGGAAATGAGCAATGGCAGTGCCACCTCTGGCGGCTGGCGCAGGGTTGCCGGTGCCTGAGCCCGGCGCGCGGCGGCTGTAGCTTTTACTTTGGAGGGGATCGACGGGTCAGTTCCTGACCAAGCTGGCGATGACCGCGGTAAGCTCGACCGGCTCGATCGGCTTGGGGAGCCAATGAGTAAAACCGCTGCGCAAGGCGCGCCCGCGGTCTTCGGAGGCGGCGTAGGCGGTAACCCCGACGATCGGCAGATCACGCAGCTGGTCGCGGCCGCTGCGCACGGCGCGCACCAGAGCGAAGCCGTCGAGCTCAGGCATGCCGATGTCGGTGACGATCACCTCCGGCGTCCACACTTCGAGCTCGCTGAGTGCTTGCCGGACCGAAGCGCAGAGCCGCACTTCGGCGCCGCTCTGCTCGAGCACCGCGGCAATCGCCTCGCGCGCGTCGAGCTCATCGTCGACTACCATCGCTTTGATGCCGCGCAAGCGGCTGCTCCTGTGCTTCACCGCCGCCGCCGCGCCGCTGTCGCCGCTGCCGGTGACGGCCGGTACGTCGGCGGTCTGTGGCAGCGATACGACAATCGTGGTTCCGCTACCCGCACCGGCACTGCTCGCGCTCACCTGGCCGCCGTGCAGCGTGACGATGTGGTGC
>DASPMH010000690.1:0-3978 GCA_035627175.1 Terriglobales bacterium
CACTGACCCCCACGTCGTTGCAGGTGATTTCTCTGCCCGGTGCCGAGCGGCTCGCGTCTATCCCCATGAGCGGCGACGCGATCTCGATCCGACTCGCTGTCGCTCCCGACGACTCAACCGCTTATGTGACTGTCCAGGAGAGCGATCCCGAGTCCGGAGCGATCTACTCGCGAACCAAGGTCGTCGACCTTGCATCCGAAAGCGTCGTCTCGACGATCGCGGGCGGCGGGGAGATCGCCGTGGGTTCTGTACCAAATGGTTGCTCGGCGCCGGGCTGTGAAGGAGATTGCGCGGGCGATGGCGCGGTAACCGTCGACGATCTTCTTGCTGCCGTGTCGATTAGCCTCAGCAGCAGCTCACTATGTAGCTGCAATGCATTCTTCGGTATCGACAACGGGCACCTCGCCGTCGATGCGCTCGTTCGCGCAGTGAACAACGCCCTCACCGGCTGCGGGACAGGCTCTACGGAACGATGACAATTCCCCATCCCGTCCAGAAGTTTATCACTGCCCTATAATCGGCTTTCATTGATTCGGTGTACGACCCTGGCATCCAAAGCGCATGCAGCAGAATGAATGGGGTTGCCACGGCAAGAACGACCGGGAATAGGATAGCCCAGAACACTACGGACAAGAGCAACTCTAAGACGACTTGAATCATTCGAAGCTGGCGATGGCACAATCGCTGGCTTGCTGCCTTGCTCTTGCCATGGCGCTGACGCCTGGCGCATGCATTTGGGGCGGATAGATTCTTTCTCCGTAACTTCTCTGCGTTTTTGCAAATATCCTTAGGTGATTATGCAGTTTCCGGATTCAACCTCGGATAGCTCACCTCACGTAACTTGATTGCTGTTGCCATCGCTCGACGCCCAGCCAGCGAGACACGCCAGCGGCGCGAGCGCGGGATCTTGGCAATTAATTGATGGGCATGCAGCCGGTGCAGCAGGCGAGTGACCTGGGCGGGACGTTTGGCGGGGTCGCTAGCGAGTGGAAACCCGGCGCGGACGAGCTTGTCGCGCAACTCGCGGTTGGTGAATCCGTGCAGGACGTGCTCACCGCTCATCACAGCCTCGAAAAGCACGTAACCAGGATCCTGGGAGGTTGGCTGCTCGGACATGCATGCCAATGTCGCGACGCCGAAAATCGACTCATCGGAATTTAGAGCACTCAGCGTGCTGGCGAACTCGCTACTCCATAGTGCCGTCCATTCGCCCGCATCCTTTGCTCTGACGTATGAGGTATTCTCGTCCGTGAAAGGAAATTCCGTGGTGCAGTCAACCTGGCTCGTGCAGGACATGTTGTAGTCCGTCCAGCCCGGGCCGGTGGACGTAATGTCAACTAGATCAACCTTACAGGCGTTTGACGTCCCTGCGGTATTCTCTATCATCAGGTGCCCGTCTCGAATCCGTGCGCCGACCAACGCTCACAAACCACGTGACTAAAACGACACCGGGTGCACAGGCGAGACACATCCTGACAATAGAGCCCGAAACTGTAACCGGCATGTCAAGTACTTCACGCTGCAGAATGGCAACCGCATTGTATACGACAATGTACGACACGCCGGCAACGACACCCCAAAACGGAGATCGGCCAGTAGCATCGGCAGCCGCGATGCACGCAAACACCGACAACACGAGCAACACAGAGCGCATGACAGCCTAGTTGCAATTCCGCTGCTCATTGACAGACTCGACCACTTCGCCCAACAATTGCTCAGCCACCCACCAGAGCCGTACTCCACCAACGAAGGCCTTTTCCAGGCTTTTTTGGAAGGCTTTCCCATGCCACATCCATGGCATCGTGGACGATCTCATTCGCATTTTGACAATCACTCCGACGGGGCTGAGGGGCATCCGCAATTTGCGGCTCGAGAAACATGTGTTTCACACATTATAACCAACCGCCAAGACAGCACCTTCTTGGCCATAAGCCCGTCGGGGTCGGCATGGTTCGACGGGCAGCAGTTGCCCGGAATCAGAACTTGTCAGACTAGCCGCGACCGGTTCAGTCCCTCCCTCGATTCCCGGCGACCGTATACGGGGCGCATAAAGGCCGTGTCAACTGCCCATTGCAGGCGTTCGGCCGACGCGGCCGGGCCGCTTGGTATGCTGGCGGTGAGCGCACCGGTGCTGTCACCGACGGCCTGAGCTGTCGATCGGCGGGAACGTATCCGTCTGGGCCGACCACTTCCGGCGTTCTGAACCTCGCCTGATCCAGCTTCTCGATGCCGGCATGGTGTTGATCCATCCCTTCGTAACCGCCGAGCTTGCACTTGGAAATCTGCGCCCGTGGGAATCCACCGTGACAATGCTACGCGCGCTACCGCACGCGAGGATTGCGTCTGAGCGTCGCCACGCTTGTTGATGGAGTCGGCTCCAAGCTCGATGAGGGAATGACGTCAGCCCTCGCACCGAGAGGCTAGCGTCGTCCTCGCGAGCGTCAAGGGTTCGCTACGCCGGCCGCAGACGGCCGCCCTTGCCCTCGCTGCGGGCGCCGCTGTGAGATGGATGCGGCGAGGGCGGACGGGTGCCTCCGGCGGGGCTCAGGCTCCGGGTGTGGTGGGGAGCGCTTCCCGTTTCCACTTCCCTGCGTGTGTAGAGACGGCGGGAAACGGAAATGGGAAACGGCGTCGTTAGCGCGCCGCGGAGTAGCCGCGGGCGCTTTTGCGGATCGCAGCGTCGGCGCACAGGGCAGCGAGGATAGCGCACAGAGTCTGAGTGCGAATGCGGCGGCTCTGGCGCAGCTCGCTGAGCGCGAGCGGTCCGGTGGCGGCGGCGATGGTTTGGTAGACGCGTTTGGCAGGAGTGGCGACCTAACCGGTAGCGCTCAGATCGGTCGGTTGCTGCTCGGTGTCGACGATCTCGAGTGCGAGCGGGCGGCCGGCGGTGGAAAGGCAAGCGAGAGATCCTCGCCGCAGGCTGAGGCACGGTGTTCGATGCCGAGCCGCAGGCGATCGCGCTGACGGCGTGAGATTGACCTTACGATGCGTGTCTCGTCGCTGCCGAGATCGCATCTTGTGCGGGTCTTCTACCGTGTCGGCAAAGCCATCGCCGTTGCCGACGTCGTCGTCAGCGGTGCGAGCAGGCGCAAGAATCGAAACACCGGCTCGCCGGCTGCGCCCTCGAATCGTTCGAGTGCTGCCTGGCGCAATCCGTTCTCCTCGACCGGCGGCATGAAGCGAGCACGCTCGCCACGCCACACATCGCTGCATGGAAACGTCTCGCGCCACCATTGTTGCCAGCGCCGCAGCGTACGCACGCTGATACCGAGCTCGCGCTGCAAGCTGCCAATTCGCCGCGGCGACAGCCCCTGCTGCATCGCCGTCGCCAGTACCACGACTATGCCGAGGTACACGCGCCGGCCCAGAAAACGCACCGAAATCGGCGTCGTCCGCCGCCGGCAGCCATCGACGGCGCAACAATAGCTCCACCGCCGCTGGTATTGCGGCCCGAGATCGCCTGGACCACCGCGCGGCTTGCGCGGGTAGCTCGCGCAGTGCAGCCGGCCACCGCACTCACAGCCGCGCTTCTGTGCCTGCGCGGCCATCTCGCCGTCAAACTTCGTCAGGATCGAATGGAATCTGGAATCCGAGAGAACACCGTGCCACAAATCGCACCTCCTTCGTCTTGCCGGACAAAGGAGACGAACCCTCTCGCAGCTTCAATCAAGCTCTCTGAGGGGTGCTTCGTTCGATTCCCTCAGGTATGTCGGTCCGAACCGCCGCCGATCGCATCAAATGACGAGGCGGTGCTCAACGCCCACGCGCACGAGCATGCGCGCGACCGCAACCAGGATTCTTATTCGGGAGTCGCCTCGAAGTTCACCACGATTGCCAGGTCGTTCAGCTCCGGCTGATCGCAGGAGGTGAACACCCCCGCCAGGTTGGCACCGGCTGCCGTGGTCACCTGACCGCCGCTACAAGCGAACGGCGCTCCGGTGACGATGTGAGGGCCGATGCTGTCGCCCTCGAGATCGC
>DASPMH010000691.1:0-5030 GCA_035627175.1 Terriglobales bacterium
AGGCAATGGCCGCATTCCTAGAGAGTGCGTCCGATGGCGACCATCTTGACGTACAGCCTACTAGTACATCCGCAGATCCTTTTGAAGGCTTCTGTCGGCGGATGACTGTTTTCCATCGCGAAACGCGCCTGTTGATTGAGCGCATTGAGAGTCAGTTAAGAATCGGTGGGAGTCGTGCGGATTTAGGGCAGTTGGCGCGCACGATGAGGCAGTTAGCGACTACTGGAGACCCAAAGGATCATGTGCATTTCGAATACTTTGAAGGCGACTGGAGACTGGAGCCCGAGTCGATTCCGCTGATAATACTGCGCGAATAGAATGTTGAAGACTCTCTGTGATAGGGTGGAATAAGCGTTGGCTGCGAGATGTTCCGGAAGCTGTTGATCTCTGATGGTAGTAGCTCTCAAGTCACGGAGGCGTTTTAGGTTACGGAGCGGCAATGAGGCGCGGCATGTCCTGTGGCCTTTCAATGTGCGGAACTTCTTGTCGGGTCGCGCAACGCGCGAGCGGACCTAACGCACGATCATTCATAAGCCTGCGCGAACCTTTCGATTACCCACAGCTGTAAGTTCTGACGAACGACGTCTAGTCCCCGCGGCAACCTCCGAGGATGATTGCCGTCGGAGGTGAGGTGATCGCGAATCGATCTACCCAGACGGTGCGGGTACGCGAGATGCGCCCGCTTTCGATGCGTTGATCGTGGCGACGGGTCGATAGCGGAGTTTGCAGCGAGCCATGGCATCAATGCGGGCACGTTTACATGGTGGCGCTTGCAGCTGAACCGCGCCAAGCGAGAGCGACGTACGGTGGAGCTCGTCGAGATCACAGCCCATGCCAGCGCGGCGGCCGGAGCGAGCGGTCCGCATCTTGACCACCTCGGCTCGACTCAGGTTGTCACCGATGCCTTCGGCAACGTATTGCAGCACATCAGGTACGAACCCTACGGCAAGGTCCGGCTTCGGCAGGGCGCCGGAGGCTTCCGGTTCGAAGTACCGGCTATGAAACGGAGGAGTTCAGCTGAACTTCCCCCGCTTTGGTGGACAGCTCGTTATGTAGCCATGCATCCTGCCAGTAAAGGGCTTCATGCTCTCGAGGGCTGCGATAGTTGATCGCCGAATGGCGTCTGCGGCCGCTATAGTAATCCTCGATATACTCGAACACTGCCATCTGGGCCTCGGCGCGAGTGTAGAAGTCGCGGCCGTCGCCGAGCTCGTTCTTAAGCGTCTCCCAAAAACTCTCGGCGACCGCGTTGTCCCAGCAGTCGCCTCTACGACTCATGCTGCAAGGGATACGGAGGACACCCACTCGGGATGCCGAGGACACCCACTCGCAGGCAGGATCGGCGCCTTCGGGGCCAACGATGCGGCAACCATTAGAAAACGGTCACCTCCACTCGCGAGGTTGAGTGGGTATCCAGCCAAGACTCTTCCGCGCGCTAGCGCAAGCGGGCGACTGGATGGCCGCCGAACGTTGGCGTATACGCGGCGAGCTGCGCGCCGCGCTCAGTTCGGCACAAATTCGAAGCGACGGCGAATCCGGGACTCGTGCCCGCCGGCAATTGAAGCGAGTCAGGGCTTCGCTGCCGGCTGGCTTCAGCGGCTGGGAGGCAGCGCCGACATCGGTCCTAATTATTGAGCAGGGCGTGCGCCGCTGAGTAACCTCCTTCGCTGAAGCTTCGGAGGCTAGGCGCGCACGTCGTCGCCGTGATCTTGGGGCCGCCAGCCCGCCGCGCGCCGGCAGACGCGGCCGGCTCAAATTGGATGAAAGCTTGACTCCACCCTTGTTGGCGGCCGGTGCGGCCGGCGTGTTTACGAACGTGAAGTTTGAATGCGGTCGTGCGGCCGCTCGAACGTCCTTCCCCGGTTCCATGGCGATGGAACCGGGGAAGACATGAGAGCAGGCGCGATTATGGGGTGGCGGTTGGGGTTGGCGATGCAGTCGAGGTCGGGATCGGAGTGTGGACGGCGTGCAGGTCGCAGTGCTTCGACACGCCAGGCGCAGGATCGCCGAACATGCTGTTGTTGCAAGGCGAGAACGTGGTCATCATGCGCAGCGTGTATGAGCCGGGTACGCCGTACCGAATATACTTGGTCCCCGACCAATAGCAGGCGCCACCCTCGGATGCGCAGCGCTCCCAGCCTTCGAGGTCGGGAATCGGCGTCCCCGGCGGCGTCGGTGTCGGGGTCGCGCTGATTTTGATGTCGCAGTGTTTGGCGACGCCGTAGAGCGGATCGCCGAAGGTGGCGTTGTCGCAACTCACCGGGCTGGTGCGGGTCAACTCGGTATAGGTGCCGTTGGCACCGTAGCGCACCAGCGCGACGCCGTCGAAGCGGCAGGTCTGATTCTCCTCGACACAATAGATCCAGCCGTCAGCAAACGGAGTGTTGGTCGGGGTTGGGGTTGCGGTGGCGCTGGCAGAGGGCAACCACTCGTAGGCGCCGATGTCACACGTCGTGTCGGAACCGCTGATACGCATGCGGCCACGCTGGTCGGTGTTGAGCACGACTACGTTGCGGCAGATCGCCGGCTCGGCGGCATGGATCGCGGGGCTGCCGCTCTGCAACGCCATGGTGCGGGTTGGGCCGCCGTTGTCGGCGAGGCCGGCGAGCATGGGATCCGTGTTCACCCCCGGGCAATTGTTCGACAGGCTGTAGGCGATGTTGAATCCACCGTCGGTGACATTGCCGCTCGAGCAGCTCGTCAGTGACATGATGCTGTTGCGAATCGTGAGATCGCCCCCATCATTGTGGAGGCTGCCGCCGGCTAGCGAGTTGTTCATGTAGAAAGTGCTGTTGGTGACATAGGTGGCGCTCTTGGCGTGCAGCGCCGCGCCGACACTGCCGCTCGAACCCCAGTTGTTGGTGAAGGTGCTGTTGGTAACGAAGTTCTGGATGGTGTCGACGCGAATCGCCGCGCCGCGCACGGCGAAGTTGCCGTCGAACGTGCTGCCGGTGACATCGAGGCCACCGCCGCGGTTATTTTTGCGCACCGCGATCCCGCCGCCGCCGAAGTCGGCACTGCTGGTCACGCTGTTGTCGGTGAAAGTGCTACCGGCGATAGTCACGTAAGCGAAGCCGGCGTAGATCGCGCCACCGCTCTTGTCGGCGCTATTTGCGGTGAAACTGCTGTTGATGACGTTGACCTCGTCATCCGTGGCCATCGCGCCGCCGTAGTCATCGCTGTGGTTGTTTTCGAAGTGGCAGTTCATGACCGTGAGTATGCCCCCTCCCTTGGCGATCGCGCCGCCGCCGACCTTGCCGCTAGTGTACAACTTGGTGGCATTGCCGTTGATGAAAGTCAGGTGCTTGAAGATGTGATGGGAGCCATCGGTCGCCACGATGGTGTGGGCGTCGTCGCCGTCGAGGGTAATGCTGTGGCCGGTGCCATCGATCGTCATGTCGCCGTCGAGGTACAGTGGTTCGATCACGGTGATGGTGCCGTTGACCGAGAAGTCGATCGTCTCGTTGTCGAGCCCCGGCGCGCAATCGCCGAGCGTCAGGTCGTCCTGATAGGCGGCGTTGATGACGGCCTCGCGCAAGGTGCACTTGCCGTCGCCGGCAATCGTGTTGTCACCGAGATCATTGACCGTGATGAGCGCGCCCGGGTGCGCCCAGCTGGGCGATCCCGCCAACGAGGCCATTAACGAGATCAGGCCGACGGTCGCGGGTGTGGATCGCGGCAACCGGCTCAGCCAACGTTTCCTGCGTTGCAAACGTCCTTCGAGGTACGAGCTTCGGATTGTTGCAGATGAGCATTGACCGATCATCGCCGGGTCCTTTCTCGCTTCGTCGCGCAAAGCGTTTGGGTTTTAGGATGCCGTGAGGATCGCAAAAGCGCGGTCCCGCTCGTAAGAGACGCGCGCTGCCAATTTAGGGATCTTCGCGCGTCAGCTCGAGTGCGCCATGCGCCAAGGGCGCGGACCAAACGCGCTATAAGGGGGGACCTTACGCGCCAGGCGAATCAGAGAAAGGCAAATCGGTCTCGGTCTCAGCGCCGGTCTCCGCTTGGGTGGGGCGCATCACGCGCAGGCGGAGCATACACAAAGAGCGGCCCGGAGCCGTGGCTTGGAAGGCTTGCCCGCGGGGGCGGGTAAGTCGCGAGCAGGCCCACTCGGTGCAGCGGCTTATCGTCGATTGCAGCGCCGCGCAGCCGGGCCGCCATCTGCTCCGCGAATATCTCGTACACCAGCGAGCGACGCTCAGTGAAAATGCAATCGATTCATCGAGGTGTTGCGTACTGGAAGAGCACCCGAAAGCGGCCGATTTTTGCCGGTGAAAGCGTCGAGCGGGGCTTCGGGTGGCTTGATGTCGCCCTTGCCGGCGGCGAGATCGCGTAATGCTTGACGCACCTGACGGTGCGGCTCTGGGGCTAGGTGGCGAACAAAGTCGACGAGCTGGTCCGAGATCCGGACCCGCATTCTCATCGCTGGTCGAGCGCGGACAATTCCGAGAATTGCTGGGTACACGTAGCGACAATTCCCGCACTTTCGAATTGCTGGGTACACGTAGCGACAATTCCCGCACTTTCGATGACTGCGGAAATTGTCGCTACGTGCACTGTGACCCGAATCCCTCACGCCGGTAGATGCCTTCCATCCGGTTCAGCGGCAGGTGATCCTGCCAGCGCTTGACGATCGAGTCGGCTAGAAAGCCGGGCCCCACGTTGCTGCGCGGGATCGGCAGCGCCGGCGTTTCCGCCTGATACACCTTGGTCTGGTCCAAACCGATTTCGCTCTTGCGAATGAACTTTTTCTTGATCAGCTCGACGACCACGATCGAGGCGGGCCGCCGCTCAGCACTCTCACGCTTGTCCACGCCGATCACCGTGAACGCATCGAGCCCCTCGCGCTCCACTTCGGGTGGCACCACCTCGATCGTCACCCGCGGTAGATTCTCCGGCAACGGCCGGCGCACCGGCTTGCGGCGCTCATGGGCCGGGATCGACTGCGTGTTGGCTTCGATAGTTTGAGTTTGCTCGTCCTGTTTGTCACCGAGAAGCAGATCGAGAATCGCCAATGACAGCTGACCGTC
>DASPMH010000692.1:0-2047 GCA_035627175.1 Terriglobales bacterium
GTCGACAAGTTGCTTCGTCCGAAAGCGCGCACCGCTCGTCGCATGACGATCCTGTTCTTCGCCTGGAAACAAGGCAGCACCCGGGAGCAGCTGGCCGAATGGCTCGATCGTCACTTGCCTAGCATGAAGGATGTCGATGTCGGGCGGATGTGGAAGGCCTACGAAAATCCCAAGCTGACCATCTCGGACTACGGTTTTCTGCTCGGCCGCCATCCGCTCGAGGTATGGACCGCGGGCGAGCTGATCAAAGGGCCGGAGCTTACCTGGCAGGATCTGTACAACCGCAGCGACGAGATGCGCGAGGTGGCGTCGGCGTGGCTCTATAAAACCCGCAACCGCCGGGCCCAGGAACGCCGCTTGCGCATCCGCATCGAGCAGGACGCTTTCGCGCGCATGACCCCGTACTGGCAGCGCCTCGGCTTTCCCTTTCAGCGCCTGGTGCCGAGCTATGCCACCGCGCTCGGCAACTCCAGCGACCGGCCGGCGGCACTCGCCGATCTGATGGGCATCATCATCAACAACGGGCTGCGGCGGCCGACGACGATGCTGCACGAGCTGCGCTTCGCCCAAAGCACACCGTACGAGACCGCCTTCCGCATCGACAATCCGGAAGGGGAGATGGTGATGGAGATGGCGGTGGCGCGCACGCTGCAGAAGGCACTGGCTCAGGTCGGCGAGCACGGCACGGCCCGCTCGATCTGGGGGGCTTTTCAGCGCCCCGACGGGTCACCGGCGATCGTCGGCGGCAAGACCGGCACCGGCGACAATCGCTTTCGGACGTTTGCCCGGGGCGGGGCGCAGCGCTCGTCGAAGGTACTCAATCGCACCGCAACCTTTGTGTTCTACATCGAGGATCGCTACTACGGCGTGCTGACGGCTTTCGTACCCGGCGAAGATGCGGCCAAGTTCTCGTACACCAGCTCGCTCGCAGTCCATGTGCTGAAGCTGCTGGCACCGACGATCAACGAACGATTGGCGGCATCGGCAGCGACCGGTTGATGAGCATCTAGGAGGTGTGCGGATGAGAGTGGTGGCGTCGGTTTTCCTCCTGCTGCTCGGCGCCGCACCGGCGGCCGCTCTCGACGTCAGCTTCCCGATCCAGCTCGACCACACCTTTCTGCGCCAGTTGCTGGTGCGGCAGTTCTACACCGGCAAGAACGAGACCTCGCTGGTTTGGCGCGACGAGCACGGCTGCACCGAGATGGTGCTCTCCCGGCCGAAGGTAAGCTCGGCGCCCGCCGGCCTTTCGATCACCTCGCACTTCGACGCCAAGCTCGGCGCCGGCCTCGGCGAATGGTGTGTCGGCGTCAGCGCCCGCCAGGGCCTTCTGGAGATCGTCCTGCAACCGCGCCTGAACGAGGTCTTGCCGGTGGTCGAATTTCGCGTCGTCGACTCCCACATCTACGGCGCCGACGGCAAGAAGCAGTTCAGCGGCGCGATGTGGGACTACGTCAAGCAGCAGGTTCACCCGCACTTCGCGTCGTACGTCGTCGATCTGCGCCGGCCGATCGCCGAGCTGAAGGTGGTCTTGCCGATGTTCCTGCCGCGCGAGGACGTCGAGCGTAGCCAGCGCTTGCTCGAGTCGATCGCCTTGGCTCAGGTGAACATCACCGAGACCGGCTTGAGCGCGATCGTCCGCTTGAACGTCGAGCAGTCCGCTCCGCCGCCGCTGCCACACCCGGAGCCGACTTTGACCATCGAAGAGGTGCAACGCTGGGAGGCCGCCTGGCAGCGCTGGGACGCATTCCTGACCTTCATCATCAAGCGCGCCGGCCGCGAGGCGGTGACGCCGGCGGTCTTGGCCGAGCTCAAGACGGTCCTGCTCGAGGCGCGCTACGACCTCCTGCCGGCCTTGCGCCCGACCGCACCCAACCAGCCCGATCCGGTGCGCGCCCTGTTCGTACGCACCTGGCGCCGTCTCGCGCCGGTGTTGCGCCAGTTGAGCAGCGGAGTGCCGGGCGAAGGCGCGGTGCGCTATCTCAGCTTCGTTGCCGCCGCCGACGCTCTGGCGGCGCTCGACCAACTCGGCCCCGAATTTGGTTTCGAA
>DASPMH010000693.1:0-3733 GCA_035627175.1 Terriglobales bacterium
TCTGCGACACCTCGCCGCTGACCACGCTGTTTTATCAGCTCGAGCACTTCGGCCGAGCAGATCCTGTGGTCGAACACGCGGCGGCGGCGCGTCGCTACGATCATGTCTTTCTCTGCGCCCCAGATTTCCCCCTCGTGCAGGACGGCACCAGACGGGACGAGGCGTTTCGGCAGCGACAGCATGCCTGGTTCGCCAGCCATCTGCGCAGATTTGGTATCCGGCACCACCTACTGAGAGGGACATTGAGCGAGCGATTGGTCCAGGTTGCTCGCGTGCTCCGGCCGTTGCGGGAATCGAGTTGAGCGACGAGGTCGTCGCCAGCACGCGCTGCAGAGGCTGCGGCGCAACGCGAAATCATTGAAACCCATGGTGTCAATTTTCATGGATGGTGGCCCGACCCGATATGTGGGGAAGCGCTCCCGCGCAGCCCGATCGTGATGCTGATCGTGCCCGTCGCGGGCAATTGCTGGTGTAGTGCCTCAGCTGGAACGTGACTCCAACGGGCTTTGCTATAGGGAGCCAAGGAGGAGTCAGCATGAGCAAACGAGGGCGGAAGCGGCGTAACTTCAGCGCCGCCGAGAAGGCAACCATTCTGCGCCGACACCTGGTCGACAAGGTGCCGGTGTCGGATCTGTGCGACGAGTACAAGCTGCAGCCCGGCCTGTTCTACCTGTGGCAGCAGCAAGCGTTGGCGAACCTGGAACGCGCGATCGAGAAGCCCGGCAACGGCGAGGGCGAGCGCCAGGCGGCGCAGGAGCGCAAGATCGCCACTCTCGAGGCGAAGCTGGCGAAGAAGGACAGCATCATCGCCGAAATCTCCGAGGAGTACGTGGCGTTAAAAAAAGAGCTTGGGGAGCTCTGAACGGCCGCTGGGTTCCCCATGATACGCGCGACGAGGTGATCGACTTCGTTGCGAGCTGGGCCGACAAGACCGAGTTGAGAGCAGAGAGACTGGTGAGCTGGATCGGCATTGCCCGCGGCAAGTTCTTCGAGTGGAAGAAGCGCTACGGCAAGGCCAACGAGCATAATGGCAAGGTGCCGCGCGATCACTGGATCGACGATTGGGAGCGGAAGCGGATCATCGACTTCCACGGTCGCAATCCGCTCGAAGGCTATCGGCGGCTGACCTTCATGATGCTCGACCAGGACGTAGTCGCGGTCAGCCCCTCGACTACGTACCGAGTGTTGTCAGCGGCGGGCTTGATCGAGCGCTGGAACCGCAAGCCATCGAAGAAAGGCACTGGCTTCGGGCAGCCCGAAAAGCCGCACGAGCACTGGCATATCGACGTCTCTTATCTGAACATTGCAGGAACCTTCTACTACCTATGCTCGGTGCTCGACGGCTACAGCCGCGCGATCCTGCACTGGGAGATCCGCGAGAGCATGAAGGAGGTGGATGTCGAAACGATTCTGCAGCGAGCCCGCGAGCAGTATCCGCAAGCGCGGCCTCGAGTGATCTCGGACAACCGACCGCAGTTCATCGCGCGCGACTTCAAGGAATTCATCCGCATCGCGGGGATGACGCACGTGCGGACCTCGCCGTACTATCCGCAGTCGAACGGCAAGGTCGAAGCGTGGCACAAGACTGTCAAAGCCGGAGCGATTCGAATCAAGCAACCCGGGACGCTGGAGGAGGCACGACGCGTGGTCGGTGAATTCGTCGAGCACTACAACAGCGTGCGGCTGCACAGCGCGATCGGCTACGTCACGCCGATGGCGAAGCTGGCGGGCATGGAGCAGGCGATTTGGAAGGCACGCGACCGCAAGCTCGAAGCAGCTCGCGAGCAGCGCCGGCTGCGTCGACTTCAAGCTGTCGCCGCATGAAGTTTTACTCTGGCGAAGTAGATGGCCGGCTGCGTAGCACGCCGGCAAGCTCCAGCTTGCCGGCCTAACTGCTCTTCGAGACGAAGGATGAGAGACTGTCACCCGAAGGGCCGAAGCGAAGCGAAGGAGGCGCGCAGCGCCTTGACTGGCTCTCAGCCTTCGTCTACCCGCTGCGCGCGAGACACCGAACTCATAAGATCAACAACCCCGAGTCACGTTCCCGCTGAACCAAAACACTGGGACAACGCCGTGGTCGAGTTTCTTCGCCACCCTAATCACCGAATTGGCGTAGCCAGTGAGCTTGCCACTTGGGTCCAACTCCGCCATGCCGTCGCCAAATACACCGAGCTGTTCTTACAACTCGCATCGTCTTCCCTCGTCGCTTGGCGACTGCAGCCGAATGAACACGAGAGGAAGTTCATGCTAACCGCCCCAAAACGGGCTTAACTAAGTTGTCCACGAAATCGGGCAAGACCAATCGCGAACCGTAGGAGGCGACCAGGAGCAGGCCTGTTCATGAAGATCGGCGTTTTGAATAGGACATCCCCCGATTGGGTTCAGTGCAAGTGTCTCAAATGCGACCGATTTTTATCCCGTATTTCCTTTCCAAGAACGTGCGGAACTCGGTGATGCTCGCATCGATGGCGTCCAATATCGCAATGTACCCTTCCTTCGTTAGAGAACGGTCCAGGTCGAGACGGTGCACCACACCATGTCGTTGCTGAATGATGTCCGCCACGCGAGTTTCCAGGAACAAGATCTTGCCCCCGATTCGCTTCTTTCTGAATAGGACCTTTCGAACGTCGATGCTGAGCCATTCCTTGTAGCCCTTGTTTATCTGACTGAGATTTTGGAACGAGTACGATTCCGCGATGACTTCTTCGATCTTTTTCTTTCCTTGGCTGACCTCAAACAGCGTCGAGAAGTCGACTCGCTGTGTGTATGAAGAGCGCTTTTCCAGAGCAACCGAATCGTATGCGACCAGCACCTCAAACACTCGAGAAAAAAAGTACTCGAACATCGACACAGCAAACGGTACCAAGCCGTTGTAGAGGATCCGCACGGGATCAAAGCTCTGCGTCCATTCCTCGAAGGCGTACATCTTCGCGTCCATCGGTGTGGCTGCCGGGCGGATCATCGCCGAATCTGGCAACGCGGACTTGAGAGCATTCAGGTCTTGGCTGACGCGCTCGTAGACCGCGCTAAGACCGCGACTTAGTGGGGTACTCGTGTCGTGCCACAGAGGTGCGTATTTGTTGGTGCCATAGTCGCCTTTGATTGTGCCGCCAAAGCGCTTTCGCGCTCCTCGGAGCACATCATTGAGCATCTTCACGTCGTACCAACTTGCGCTGTACAGGTTGCGGACGTGAAGAGCCCAGCGATTTCCGGCAAGTTTCGCCTTTGCGTCATCTAACGGGAAGATATCTGCGGAAACCCCGTCGACGGATCTGAAATCACGTTCGTCAAACCATGAATAATTTAATGTTCCCCGGGGCCAGTCCCAGAAGTGGCCGCACTTCTCAAAGCCCAGAGCTTCTAGGTAGCTCTTCAAGTCACCCTTCGAAGCCTTGCGAGGATACAGAGTCAGATCGCGTCCCATGCGAAGTTCACCAAGTATCGGCGGCCACCCCGCCCAGAGGCTCCGTCTCGGGCATCCCCTCGCCGCTCGCGGTTCGTTCTCTCATCGCCGACGTCGGTGTTTCCGTGCTGCTTTTCCGATCGAGTTTGCCCGGGCCTCAAGAGCGGCCATCAACCGAACGTAAGAGCCACGCTGCCGTAAATCTAGCCATTGCCATCGCCGCAGACTATCGGGCGGTTCGCAATCTCCAAGTTTCACGGGCAGCAGGAACAGTTCCCCTTCGGGATGTTCGTCGTATCCGTTCGGCGAACGGCGTAGTGCCAGCTGCCC
>DASPMH010000694.1:0-3434 GCA_035627175.1 Terriglobales bacterium
GCCGGCCCAGACCAACGGCAGGAATTTCACGACACCGTCTCCGCCTCGATCAGCGCGCCTTTGTCGACGTGAAGCTGGCGCGATGCGAAGTCCGCCGCCTTGGGATCGTGGGTGACCATCACGATCGTCTTGCCCTGATCGCGGTTGAGCAGCTGGAGAATACCGAGAATGTCCTCGGCCGAGGCCCGGTCGAGATCGCCTGTGGGCTCGTCGCAGACCAGGATCGCAGGGTCCGACACGATGGCGCGCGCTATCGCGACGCGCTGCTGCTGGCCGCCCGACAACTCGTTTGGCTTGTGCTTGGCTCTGTCGGAGAGTCCCACCAACGAGAGCGCGGCTGCGACGTGGCGTTTGCGCTTCTCGCTATCCAGGTGCGTGAGCAGCAAGGGAAGCTCGACGTTCCGTTCAGCCGAAAGCGTGGGCATGAGATTGTAGAACTGGAAAATGAATCCGACATGGCGAGCCCGCCACCTCACCAACTGGGAGGACGACATGCTGCTCAACTGCTTGCCGTCTATGACGACCTCGCCGCTGGTTGCGGTGTCCAGGCCGCCCATGAGGTTGAGCAGGGTCGTTTTCCCGGAGCCGGAAGGGCCCATCAAGGCGATGAACTCGCCGCGCGCGATGTCGAGATTGAGGTCACGCAGGACGTCGACGGTTTCCTTGCCCCGCTTGTACGCTTTCGTCACGTTCCTGAGGCTAATCAGCGCTTCCATGACCACTCCTTCAGGTCAATCCTCGTTCACTCGAACCCGCATGCCGTGCCGCAACCCCGCCGGCCTTCCAGCGACGATCCGTTCGCCTGCCGCAACACCGCCCGTGACGAGCTGCCGGTCCCCGTCCTTGCGGCCCAGCCGGACGACACGGCGCTCGAGCGTGAGGTTCTCGTCGACGACAAAGACGGCGGCGGCTCCGTCGGGCAAGGCGATCACTGCCTCGCTTGGGATTTCCGCCACACCCTTGGGAGCTTGCCGCCGGTCCGGAGCGGAATTCAGAAACGACACCTTGGCGCCCATTTCAGGAATGATCCGCCGGTCCTGCAGCGTGAAGCGGATGCGCACCTTGATCGTCGCCTTGGAGCGGTCTCCGGTGGGGATCACCGCCGCGACTTCCGCCGGGATGGTCCAGTCCGGATAAGCATTGAGACGGACGGTGGCCGGCATGCCGGGACGAACGCGATTGATGTAGCCTTCCGCCACATCGACCTCGACTTCCAGCGAGCCCATGTCGACGATTGTGCCGATACCCGTACGGGTGAAGCCGCCGCCAGCGGAAATCGGCGAGACGATCTCCCCCACCTGAGCGGCCTTGATCGTAACGACACCGGCGAACGGCGCACGAACGATGGTATCGTCCAGGTTCCGACCGGTGACCGCCCGGGAAGCGCGAGCCACGGCAATCTGGCGACGGGCCAGTTCGCTGCCGCCGCGCGCGCTTTCATAGGCAGCCCGTGCATCTTCCAGCGCTTGGCTGCTTATCCATCCGGAACGGTGGAGACGCTCCACGATCGTGTATGTTCCTTTCAACCTCAGTTAGCGCGCTCTTCGCGCAGTGCCTGAAGCACGTTGTAGAGCTTAGTCAGGGTGAGATCATTGTGCTCGGCAAGTACGCGTTTGCGAAGGGTATCGAGTGCTTCCGCTTCGGCGCGGATACGCGCCTTGAGCTGTTCGGAGACGTCCGCAGGAAAGGGAAAAGGATCGAAGCAGCGTGATTTGCTATAACGCGGGTCGTCACCAACCCCGAGCCGCGCGCCCGCTGCGAGTGCCCATACCACATGAAAACGGCTTGAAAGTACGCCGAGTGTGTGGGCATCAGCATCAGCGACAGCAATCAGCATGTGGTCCGGCAGGATGGTGTGATCGAGGAATTGAAAGACCCTGTGCTTGGTTGTTTCGACCGTCGCGATGTATCTTTCAAGTCCACGTAGAGCTTGCCGAAGCCCAGGACGAGGCTTCTGAAAAAGCCACCATTGAGCAGCGTACTGCGCGGCGTCTGCGGTTCTGTCGCTGCGCGCCGCTCTGACAGGTTTAACGTTTAATGCGACGTGCTGATAGATTGCCGGCCAGCGTCGCTGAACCTCGATTTCAGTATAACCGAACAGGTCGATGACGAACGCCATCCGTGGGGAGGCCATCAGATCACGGCCATTGCGGTAAGGCTTCACCACCAAGCCCATTGCATCAGTCCCGGCAGTCAGTTTTTCTGCGGTCGGACGATCGAGAATAAAGCCAGCGCCATTCAAAGCGCACCCGTTCGAAGCGATCTTATCATTCGCCTTCAGTTGTCGTGCCTCAACCACCGCAGCGCCGATCGTCAGATCACTATGAATGCTGCCGGTTCGGGTGCGGAATTGAATGGCGTCGGGAGCTTGGCTTTCGTCCGTCACGTTCATGAGAACGCCCACTGTCGGTCCCTTCCGTCCGACTGTCATCGAGATTCTGACCGATGCTCCGTCCGCGTCATCCACCCATGGATGATTGGGAATGGCGAAGGCTATCCCCGACGGAGAGCGGCAGCGTCCATTTGGCGCAAAGCCGCATATCTCGATCGGATTTGATGGGTGCTCTGCAGCGCAGAGCGCGGACTACACAGCTGCACGCCGCCTCCACGCCATCAAGCCCGCTGCACGTCGTTGCTGGTCCGCAGCATGTCTAGGTGGTCACTCCACCACTGAGCCATTTCGACCCGCTCTGCCCAGTGCGCACCTCGATGGTAAGCAGCTCTAACCTTATCGTTATCGCCGTGCGACAAAGCTCGTTCGATCGCGTCGGCGCTCCATTTGCCCGACTCGTTTAACAACGTCGAAGCGGTAGCGCGAAAGCCGTGCGCCGTCATCTCATCCGATGTGTAGCCAAGCCGGCGTAGCGCGGCGTTCAGCGTGTTTTCGCTCATCGCTCGCGTGGTGGCGCGGATCGAAGGGAAAACGTAGCCAGTCGTTCGGCTTGTCAACTTTTTCGCCTCGCGGATGATCATCAGCGCTTGACGAGACAGCGGCACGTGATGAGGCTTTCTCATCTTTGTTTTGGCAGCTGGGATCGTCCAAACAGCGGCTTCGAGGTCAAATTCTTCCCAAATTGCGCTTCGGAGTTCTCCCGGGCGGACGAACAAATGCGGAGCGAGGGCGAGTGCATGGCGAGTGGCGGCGTAGCCTTGGTAGCCGTCGATCGCTCGAAGCAGTTCACCGACTTTGGAAGCTTCCAGGATCGCGGACCGGTGCTTCGACCGCGGCGACGTCAGAGCTCCTTTGAGATCTCGTGTCGGATCAGACTTTGAGCGAGCCGTAGCGACACCATATGACCTGACCCCCTGGTTTCCACCAGCAGCGATTAGAGCCCGGCGGCTTTGTTGCGCATGAGCGCGGGTTGAGCAATGGCCTGCGCAGCGGAGCCCGTAGGGCGTAGCGAAGCAGGCCATTGCTTATCCAGTTCAGCGGC
>DASPMH010000695.1:0-2131 GCA_035627175.1 Terriglobales bacterium
ATCCCCCGCGCCTGCGGCGCTGCCCCCTTTGGGAAAGGGGGCGCACACCTGGTCATGACGGCACCAGGCGGCTGCCGATCTGGTAGACCGCCAGCGCGGCGAGATACGCCACGGCAGTCATGTAGGTGAAGGTGAACAGCGGATATTTCCACGAACCGGTCTCGCGCCAGATCGTCGCCAGCGTCGCCGCGCATTGGCAGCACAGCGCAAAGAAGACCATGATCGAGAGCGCGACCGCGGCGGTATAAATCGGCGAGCCATCCGGACGGCGCTGTGCCCGCAGCACCTCGCGGAGCTGGGCCTCCTGCGCTTCCTCGCCGCCACCAATGTTGTAGATCGTGCCGAGCGCGGCAATCACCACCTCGCGCGCGGGAAAGCTGGCCAATACCGCCATGCCGATCTTCCAATCCCAACCGAGCGGCCGCACCACCGGCTCGATCCACTGTCCTGCCTGCCCGAGGTAACTATGGCGCAGTCGCTCTCCGGCCTGCTGTTCCTCGAGCGCAGCAATTTCGCTCCCAGTCAGCGCATTTCGATCGATGCCCGCCGGCGCGGGGGGATTGGGATAATACGACAGCGCCCACACCAGGATTCCGGTGGCCAAAATGATCGATCCGGCGCGGCGAATGAAGGCGAGGCTGCGATCGTACATGCGGAACAAGACCACCCGCCACGACGGTACCTTGTACGGCGGCAGCTCGAGCAGGAATGGCACCGGTGGCCCTTTGAGCACAGTGCGTTTCAGCAATAGCGCGATCGGCGGAGCGATCAGCAGACCGAGCATGTACATCGCGAACAAGGTCAGCCCCTGCAGGCCAAGGACGCCGGCGAGGCGGTAGTCCGGCACGAACGCGGCGATGAACAACACATACACCGGCAGCCGCGCGCTGCAGCTCATCAAGGGAGCGATCAGAATCGTCGCGATCCGATCGCGACGATTTTCGATCGCTCGCGCCGACATCACCCCCGGCACCGCACACGCAAAGGACGACAGCAGCGGAATGAAGCTGCGCCCCGAGAGCTGGAAGCCGGACATCACCCGGTCCATCAGGAAGGCCGCCCGCGCCATGTAGCCGGAGTCCTCGAGGATCGTGATCAAGGCGAACAGCACCGCGATCTGCGGCACGAACGTGATCACCGCGCCGACGCCTCCGATCACTCCATCGAGCAACAGGCTGCGCAGTGGCCCCGGCGGCACGACCATCGCCACCCCCGCCCCGGCGAAGCTGAACAGACCTTCGATCGCTTCCATCAGTGGCACCGACCAGGAGAAGATCGCCTGGAACGTCACCGCCATTGCCAGCAGGAAGATCAGCGTGCCCCAAACTTTGTGGGTCACTACCGCATCGATGTTGTCGGTCCACGAATGGCGGCGCGTCGGCACATGGCGCACCGTCGCCGCGACGACTGCGCCGATCCAGCGGTAGCGCGCCTCGACCTCGAGCTGCGGCAAGGAGCGATCCGCCGCGACGCGTTGTCGCGCCTCCTGCAAATAGGCGCCGAGGCTTGCACCGAGCTCCCCTGCCAGCTCTTGCTCGATGAAGCCGTTGCTGTCGATCAGCAATCGCTCGAGCACGAACGCAGGGGCTCCCTCCGGTGAGGTCGTCCTCAGTCGCTTGTCGAGGGCGCTGAGCTCGCCGTCCATCAGCGCCGGCATATGAACCTTGCGCCCTGGCGGGACGGCCGCCCGGGCGGTGGCGAGCAGCGCGCGCCGAAGATCCTCGAGCCCGGCGCGACGAGTCGCCTGCACCGGCAAGATCGGTACGCCGAGACGACGCCGCAAGCCGGGAAGATCGATGCTGATGCCGTTGCGTCCGGCGACATCGACCATCGTCAGCGCGACCACCACCGGCAAGCCGAGCTCGAGGACCTGAGTCAGCAGGTAGAGGTTGCGCTCGAGATTACTGGCATCGACGACACAAAGGATGACGTCGGGCCGAGTGCCCGGCGCTCCCCTGCCGAGCAGCACCCGCACTGCGACCATCTCGTCAGGAGCGCGCGGCGCGAGCGAATACGAGCCGGGTAGATCGACGGCTTCGAACTGCGCTCCGTCGATGTGAAAGGTGCCGAGCGCGCTCTCGACGGTGACGCCGGCGTAGTTGCCGGTGTGCTGGGTGAGACCGGTGAGCGC
>DASPMH010000696.1:0-6623 GCA_035627175.1 Terriglobales bacterium
GCAGATTGATGCCCTCGGAAGCCGCGTCGGAGGCGAGCAAGATGCGGATTGGACTGTCCTCGGTGCCGAACTGTTCCACCAGCCGCGCCTGATCGACATCTTTGAGGGTGCCGTGAAAGATCTCGAGCTGGTTCGCCTTGAGCTTGAGCGCCTTGCGCAACTGCTCGTGGAGAAACTCGAGAGTATCGATGCGCTCCGAGAAGATGACGACACGCTCGCGGCAGCCGGAGTGATCGAAGCCAAGGCCGCGCAGCAAGCGAATCACCTCCTGCAGCTTGGAGAACTGCGCCGGCCCGACCGCCTCCACCCGAGCCAGCAAATCACGCAAAGCCTCCCGATCCGCCGCCGCATCCAGCTCCCGGGTGGTACTCAGAGTCCCCTCCCCCGTGAGCATTTTCTGCTCACGGGGGAGGGCCAGGGAGGGGGCATCTCCGGGAGCACTCTCCGCACCCCGCACCGCATGATGCTCCAACCGCCGCCGAATGGTCGCAGCACAAGCCGCCGGCGAAGACAGGAAAGCCTTGAGCAACACCGTCCGAAACAACGCCCCCTTGCCACCCCGCTCGCGCGCGATCGTCTTGAACGTAATCGAGCGCAGCGCCTCAAAGACGGCATCTTCCGCAGGCGATGCGGTGAGCTGCTGCAGCTCGAGCTTGCGCTCGCAGAATTCCCCATCGACCTCGTGAATCACGTCCTTCTTGAAGCGACGCAGGAAGTAATCGCGGACGTCCTCGGCTTCGTACTTGTCCGGGTCGGCGATCGCGGTCGGCTCGATCAGATCGATCAAGCTCGCAAAGCTCTGAGGCTTGCCGTTGTGCGGTGTGGCCGAAGTAAGGATCAGAGCATCGGTGGTGCGGGCGAGCAGTTGCGCCAAACGCGCGCGTTGCTTGTTTTCGATGCCGCTGCCGGTGCTGGTTGCCGTCACATTCTGGCACTCGTCGATCACCACCGCGTCCCAGCGGCACTGCTCGAGGTAGCTGCGGTATTTCTGATCCTTCTTGAGCGTGTCCATCGAGATGATGACGCGGTCGAAGTAGTAGAACGGGTTCTGGTTCGACGGGATCTTCGATTTGACCCGCTCGATGCCGATTGAGTCGAGGCGCACCAATGGGATGGTGAAGCGGGCCCACAGCTCGCGCTGGAACTGGGCCAACACCGACTTCAACGCGACCACCAGGATGCGCTCGCCGCGGCCGCGGCGAACCAGCTCGCTCAGCAACACGCCGACCTCGATGGTTTTGCCGAGACCGACGCCGTCGGCCATCAAGATGCGCGGTCGCAGTTGGCGCAGGGCCTTGGCCGCCGGTTGCAGTTGGTACCCTGCCGGGCGGATGGCGGCGCGCTGGCCGAGGTAGAGAGCGTCGTCGGTGGGCGGGCTGCTGCGCAGCAGCGCCTCCAGGTAAAGACGCGAGCGGCGATATTGAGGCGAAAGATCGTCCACCAGCGCGGTTTCTTCCGGTCGCAGCTCGCGAATGCCATCGAGTTCAGAGAGGAAGATCGCCGGCTTGCCGCGCACCAATTCGGAAGTGCCGGTGACGTGCACGGCGCTCCCGCCCCAGGACGCGGGCTTCACGGAGTGGACGATCCACTCCTCGTCGCGAATGACGACGCGAGCACCGGGCGCGAGAGCGAGGGGTGGAGTGGAACGGACAGGTGCAGGCATGTCAGGCAGCGTCGATCAGATCGTGGAACCCAAGCTCGCTGGCGACGGCGGCGACGACAGCGGCATCGTCGTCGAAGCCGAGGACGGCACTGTCGGGCTCGGCGTCGGTTTCGAGAAGGAAGTAGCGCAGAGCAGCCCGAACCAGCGCGGCTCGAGGATCGGCACCGTTTGGGTCGACGCGAACGACCAGCTCGCGACAGCGATCGGCAACGCGGGTGGCGAGGGTGATGTCGACGAACTCGCGGTTAGCAGCAAGCTCTTCGATCTGCCGGAGGCGGGCAGCGACCGCCTGCGCAGCATCGACGGGGCCGTCGGCCGCGAGGCAGCGCCGAAAGACCTCGACGATGCGTCGGGGCACTCGTTGCAGCACCCGGTCCGCCGGTGTCTCGAACAACGGCCCCGCAGAAAGCGATCTCGAATTTTCAGACATCAGCTCACCCTCGGTCAAGTTGATGACCGAAGGCTCTCACCCTCCCGTTTGCGCACGACCGACTAGCCGACGAAGTGTTCGCCGATCAAGCTCGCGATCCTGATCCAGCTTAGGCACCCTGATGCATCAACGCCGCCGTAAGATCGCGCGGATCAGCAGCGACAGTGGCCGACACCCAAGTTTGCCATCCGGCATGAGAGAAGGCGTCGCGGTCTCCCGCATGTGCAAGAACGGCCAGCTTCCTTGCCGGCCAAGCCAGCTCCGCCTCTCCGAGCACTGCGCCCTGGGCGTCGCTAAGCTCGTAGCCGATCTCCGGCAACGGCGCGCCAGCGGCGATCAACTCGCGGGTTCGCTGGCGAAGATTGAGATCGGAAATCAGATCCAGGACATCCGCGACGCCACCGTGTTCCGCGGTGCGAGCGCCTGAGAGTGCAGCAGCAAGGAAGTTCTTTGCAATGCCGCGTTGGAGCAACTCATGCACTCGCTGGTTGCCGAAGGTGCGAAGACATTCGTAACAGCTGGTCGTCTCCTCACAGCTGCACTTCGCCACCCGGTTGTAGGCCGCGTGCAGCACAGGGCTGAGGTGCTCGAAGATTCGGTTGACGTGTCCGGCGCCGCCGGGGACCGTGTCGAACAGGAATACCGACTGACCACCGTCGGGGGCGAAGCGAATGACGACATCGAGGTCTTCGCGTTTGATCGCCAGCGCTGATGCAGCACCCTCTGCGATCGCGTAGGCGACGGAGTGCCAGTCTGAGGCCTTCTTGATTTGATGTGAGTGCAGTCGCAGCTCGAGGACATCGGTGATCAGGTCCTGACCGAGATCGATACCCCAGGCGATCGTGGCGCGGCAGGTCCCACCGAACGGCCGTGGGTGCGATCCAACTGTCCTCTTCTCGTTCGGCTTCCTCTCATTCACCACTGGCTCGGCGAAGCCACAGTCCTGACAGAGACGAAAGCCGCGCTGCGCTTTACCGCTGTTGATACTCGCCAGCTTCGCCGGGCCCGGCCGCGCCACTCGAATTCCGGGCCATGCATGGACGTACTCCGGCGCGGCGCCGAGATAGTCGGCAAACGCGATTCGTGTCGCATACTGCCTCTCCGGCCTCCGCGTCGACGCCGCAGTTGGAGCGTCGGGACTGGTGACAAACCCGAATTCGGGCCGGACGTAGCGACCGCGGCGTGCGCGTTTGTGGCGCTCGCCACAATGCGGACACGAAATCACATCCTCGCCCTGTGCCAGGATGCGAAAGGAGCCGCAGGGGCACTGGTAATAAGTAACCTCTTCCAGCCTCCGATTGGGTAGCACCTTGAGCCCGGCGCTGCGCCATACGTAGCCGCCGGCCACAACGGAGCTACCGGGACCGTATTCCGCAATCGCCATCCGCAGATCACGCGATAGTTCGAGGCCGATGTCATCGAGCTGCGCGCTATCGCCGTTGCGTTCGATGGCGCTCATCGCCTGCGGACTTACCTCGAGGTTCACCACGTCCACCGGAAATCCGTATTTCGGGAACAGCCCCCTGTTGCCGAGAGCGCCCAGGAGATGGCGCCACTCGATGGTGCGGCGCACCTTCCTGAACAAGCCGGCGCGAGAATAGTTTTTCTCGGCGGCGGCCGCCTTCATGGCCTCCTCATAAAATACGCAGTCATGACGATACTCGGCACGCATGGTCGCGAGAGACAGCGGCGTGCCGTTGACGAATGAATCGGCCCACGTCCAGTCGGCCATACCGAGTGACGCATGAAGAGACTGTGGAACGACGCTACGAAGTGCTTCACCGAGGGCCACAGGTCGGCTGAGGAAGAATCTTTCGATGAGGGCCACACCGTCGCGATCGACCTCCTCGCCACCGAAGAAGTCGGCCATCCGTCCTTTACCGAATGCATCGGGGACATGCTGGAAGAAGGCACTCAGAGCGGTTGCATACAGATGCCGTCGCACGATCTTCTCGTTGTCGAGGCGAAAGGCGGGGGGCCGCACCCGTCCTGAGATCATGCGCATCGGCGAGTTGTAGTACGTCAGGTCGTGGGACCTGCGCTGGGCGTAGGAGACGACAAATGCCGCCGTACCGATGCGTCGACCGGCGCGACCGGCGCGCTGGGCATAATTGGCCGGGGTCGGCGGGATGTTGCGGAGCAGCACGCACTCGAGCTCGCCCAGGTCGACGCCGAGCTCGAACGTGGTGGAGCAACTCAGAACATCGATGGATCCATCCATGAAGAGATTCTGGTAACCGGCTGCGGTGATGGCGTTGAGCTGTGCCGTGTGTTCTCGCGCAACCATCCAGAGATCGAGAAACTCCTTATAGCGGCGGCGATAATGATCGGCACGGTCCACCTGCTCACCGGCGGCTTCGGCCACCAGCGTGCCGTCACACCGATAGGTAGGACAGACACCGTTCAAATTATGCGCGGTTCTCGAGCCACAGCGATTGCAGCGGTAAAGTCGGCCAAGGCATTTCGGTGGGATCAGGCACCAGCCACGCGGCGCCAGCTTGAAGATAACATTGTCCGCCTTGCTGGAGCCGAGATCGAAGTAGCGCCGGAACGGAGAATTCGGATCCGTCAAGAATTTGGTGAACAGCTGCGCGAGGAACTCCGTCAGGCTACCACGATCGGCGGTGACTCCGCGTCGGGCGGCAAGTCGTTCCAGGAAGTCAAGGCGAGTATTCGATCCGGTGCTTTGTTGGGGCACCCAGCCGATCGTACGCCGATCGCCTTCGGGCTTTTTAAGGGCCACCCCGACGTCGGCGCGTGCTGGCGCGAAGATCTCATCGTCGCGTGCGATTCCCGCGGGCAGAGACATGACGTATCCATCACGCAGCGAATCGATGAGAATCTGAACCAGAGTCCAGGCCTGCTCATCATTGAGCCCTAGCTTTGTCAGCAGCGGCTTCGGAGGGGTCATCGACGACAATGACCGGAGGCCAAAGTCGGTCATGCCCAGCTCTTCGAGGCTGCGACGGTCCTTGGAGGCATGGAGGAGCTCCGCGAGCAGCCACCGCCATGCTTCGGCTTTTATCGCATCCCGGCCCGTATGCTCGCCGAGCCACTTCTTTTCTTCCAGATAGTGCGCGACGCGCTTAGCGACATCATCGACAGCGACCGGTTGTACGTCGTCTTCAATCAATGAAAGGAGGACATGGCGTCGTAGGGTCGTGCGGTAGACGTTCTGGAGGTACGGCGCGAAGTACGCAGCATCCTGTCGGCTGTCGGAAAAGACAAGGAGCTTCCGCTTCACGTCATGCCCGGCCACGTAGTCGGCATTCGTCGACTGAAAGATTGTCGTCGCCAGCTCAGACACTCCTTCATCCGGGCCGGTGTAGAGAGTCTGAAGGATGTCGCGGTGAAGCGATCGTGAACCGCACGAAGGACAGCTTTTGACGTCACGACCGCGGCTCGGAACCCTCAGGACTTCGATGGGACTTGGATCACCCACGCAATCGCATTGCCAGGACTCGGAAGGATCGTGAATGACACCGCATCGCCTGCAGAGCTGAACCGCGGAGAATCCGCTATCTGCGTCGGACGAGTCATCGTCAACCAGCTCGTCCTCGTTGGCTTCATGTGAGACCTGTCTGGACAGAGCGAAAAAGCTTCGCGTGCGGCGCTCATCATCCAGAAGTAGATCCTGCGTTGGATCTTCGCTCGAGAGATGGAAACGGCCTGTACGGGCGTTCCGCGTCTGACTGCCCACGACGATTGCTTCGCCGCAGCGGCGACACACACCAACCTCGAAGGTCCGTGAATACGGGTGATCGGCGCAGGAGGTACGGCGCTCCAGAAACAGTCGGGGGGCACCGTGATCGTGCTCCTCCAAGCAGATGAAGCCTCCCTCGAGAGCGCGCAGGAAAAAATGATAGCGGGCACGGATCAGAGGAGGCTCCTCCGGCCCCGCAGCGGCAAATGACGCGACCGACACGAGCTGAAGCATATGGTGCCGTGCGGAATCCGCATTGAGCTCCGGGAACATCCGGCTCTGAAGGTCATTCCACGAGCGGGGCTGAGCGCCACATGCATCGCGTAACTCGGCTAGGCGAAAATCCGTCTTGAGAAGCGCGAACAAGGCGCGGCGAACCGGCGCATCGCTAAATTCTGAACTCAAGGCCTGCCCGGCTTCAGCGGCAGGTTGACAACCCCATTCGTCGGTCGAAGCCGCCGACTTCTCTTGCCTGCTCTGTCGTTCGCCTGCTGAATCCGGCTGCGTCTCGAGCGCCAGCAACGCGGCAGCGCGCAACGCCGCAGGGACATTGGAGACTTCTGCGAGCGCCGTCCGCAGCGTGGCAGGGCGGCTGCTCGGTTCAGCATGAACGACCCGGGACAACCGATCGTAGAAGTCGACGGTCGGGCTCCAGGTAGTGCGGGGTCGTACATAAGGTTGGCGATGTGCCTGAATGACGTCGCCTTGCTGTGCTCCTTCCACGAAAACGAACGGCTCCGCGAAAAGGTCGGTGGCGAACCTGGCGATGTCCGGCAGATCGCGGCCGCCACCCAGCGTAGCGCTGGTGCCGATACAGCGGAGCCTCC